>QMSR01000016.1 GCA_003649695.1 Thermoplasmata archaeon | reverse complement strand
GCGGCGACGGAGATGTTGAAGTTCTGGAAGGACTTCCCGTCGGCCTTGCAGGTGATGAACTTCTCTATGTCTGGGTGGTGCACGTCCAGGACCCCCATGTTGGCTCCCCTGCGCTTCCCGCCCTGCTTGATGACCTCGGTAAGCGTGTCGAAGAGCTTCATGAAGGAGACGGGGCCGGAGGCCTGGCCCCCGGTGGAGTGGACGATGTCCCCCTCGGGCCTGAGGCGCGAGAAGGAGAAGCCGGTCCCCCCGCCGCTCTTCTGGACCTTGGCGGCCAGGGCCAGGGCGTCCATGATCCCCTCTATGGAGTCCTCCACCGGGATCACGAAGCAGGCCGAGAGCTGGCCGAGGGGGGCCCCCGCGTTCATCAGCGTCGGGGAGTTCGGCAGGAACCTCCTGGAGGTCATGAGGTCGTAGAACTCCTCCTCGACCCGGAAGACGTCGTCCCAGCGCTCCGCGAGGATTGCCAGGAACTCCCTGAAGGAGACCCTGACCTCCCTCCTCCTCAGCTTCCTGACGTAGGCCCTGTGGAGCTGCCTGAGCATGTGCCTGGAGAGCCTCTCCGAGATCTCCGGGGGTACGTGCCTGAGGGACGCGTCCACGTGCCTCAGGGGCTTCCCCCTCACCTCCTCGAAGTAGAAGGCGTCCGCTAGTGCGATCGTCCTCGCGACCCTGCGGAAGAGGCCCTCCGGGGTCTCCACCGTCCTCCCCTCCCTGTCCTTGAGGAGGTACCTGGCCCGGAGGACCCTCATAGCTGTTTCGGTGAGAGTAAGTTCCGCCATGGGCAATCATTCCTAACTTTCTCCTCTTTTAATCTTTCTACAGAATCGATCCGGGCAAATGCTTGATATCATTTCCACGCCGCAGGCCCGACATTAAAAAACTTTATTGAAAGATTGTTCCAGCATGGTAAGGCTTCTGAGCTTGGATGAGGGCGAATTTGCGGTCAGGACCGCCCGGAGGGCGATAGAGGAGAGGCTCAGCGGAAGGGAGTGGAGGCCGGAGACCTACCCTGAGTCGTTCCGGGAGAGGCGCGGGGTATTCACCACGCTGAGGACGCACCCCGAGGGGGCCCTAAGGGGGTGCATAGGGTACCCTGAGCCCATCATGCCCCTGATAGAGGCCCTCCTCTCGTCCGCGGTGGCGGCTGCAACGGAGGATCCTCGTTTCAGGCCGGTGACGCTGGAGGAGATGGACCGCATCACCGTCGAGGTAACCGTGCTCACCCCGCCGGAGCCCATCGACGTTCCCCCCGAGAGGCTCCCCGAGGAGGTCGTGGTAGGCAGGGACGGCCTCCTGGTCCGCTACGGAGTCTTCAGCGGCCTCCTCCTCCCGCAGGTCCCGGTGGAGTTCGGCTGGGACTCCAGGCAGTTCCTGGAGCAGACCTGCATGAAGGCGGGGCTACCCCCCGACTGCTGGCTCAGGGGCGCTAAGTTCTACAGGTTCCAGGGTCAGATCTTCGAGGAAATAGAGCCCAGAGGAAAGGTTGAGGAGAGGGAATTATGACTACTCGGAGGTCTCCCTCCAGTAGGGCTTGGACAGCGCCGCAGGCGCCCTGGCCTTCCTGGAGACCGCGATGAGGGCCAAGAGGACCACGATGTAGGGGATCATGAGCATGAAGTAGACCCAGTGCATCTTCCCTATCCTGGAGAAGTAGTCCTGGAGGGACATGGCTATGGACCACGATAGGCCGAAGAGCATGGTGCCGGCCCACATCCTGAGCGGATCCCAGCGCCCGAAGTAGACGAGGCCTATGGCGATGAAGCCCATTCCGAAGGTGAGGTTTTCGAAGAAGATGCCCGTAATTTCTACGCAGAGGACTGCGCCGGCCAGGCCGGCCAAGGCAGCTCCAAGGACCGTGGCCAGGTATCTGATGAGCGTCACGTTTACGCCGAGTGTGTCGGCGGCCCTGGGGTTCTCCCCAACTGCCCTGAGGTGGAGGCCCCACCTGGAACGGTAGAGCAAATACCACATGACGGGGATCAGGACGTACATGAGGTAGACGCTCGGGTACTGGACGAAGAATGCGTTCCCTATGATGGGGATCTTCGAGAGCAGGGGGACAGCGATCTGGTGGGCCTTTTCGATGCTGGCGTACTCCGTCCCGTAGATGGTCTTGTACATGAAGTCGGAGAGGCCGAAGCCGAAGAAGTAGATACCCATGCCGGCGATGACCTGGTTCAGCCTCATGCTAACGCTCATGAAGGCCATGAGGAGGCCTAGGGCGAGGCCCACCGCAACGCCCGCGAGGTACGCCAAGAGCAGGTTCCCGGTCTCGTGTGCGACGTAGAAGGATGTGAAGGCGCCCATGAGCATGATGCCCTCCACGCCCAGGTTCAAGATGCCGCTCCTTTCGGCGTATAGCTCCCCGACGCCTGCGAAGGCCAGGGGCGTAGCCATGACGACCATCAGGTTCAGAATCGAGGAGATCTGCTCAGGAGTCACGACGCATCACCCCTAATGAGTCTTATCCTGTACAGGACCAGGAACTCCGAGATGAGGAAGAAGAGGTAGATCATGCCCTCTATGCACTTCGACAGCGTGTAGCTCAGCTGGGTCACGCTCTGCATGGACGTCACTCCATTGTAGATCGCCCCGAACATGATGGCCGAACCTATGACCGCCAGGGGATGGTTCTTCCCTACGAGGGCGACGATGATGGAGGTGTAGCCGAGGCCCACGACGATCCCCTCGTACAGGATGTGGAAGGTGCCTATGACGTCGAAAGCCCCCGCCATCCCGGCCATGGCCCCGCTTATCAGCATGCTCAGGATCAGCATACCCTCGACGTTGAAGCCCGCGTAGCGCGCTGCCCTCGGGTTCTCTCCGCAGGCCCTGAGCTTGAAACCGATGTTTGTCCGGAAGAGTACATACCAAATTGCGATGGCTAAGAGGACGGCTATCACAAACCCCAGGTTGAGGTTTCCGTAGATGTACGGCAGGTGGGGGCCGATGGGCGGTGACATGGGCCACTGCTGGGATCTGGGATCCTTCAGAGGCCCCCTCAGGAGCCACTTGAGGAGCATGATGGCGACCCAGTTCAGCATCACGGTGACGACCACCTCGTTGATCCCCATCTTAGCCTTCAAATAGCCCGCTGCCCCGGCCCAGAGGGCCCCCACGATGACGGCCAGGATGACGCCCACGAGGATGACGATGAACCCTGGAACACTGTTCTGCATGAGGACCGCGATCCACGTCATGGCGATGGCGCCCATAATATACTGTCCCTCGGCGCCGATGTTGAGGACGTTGCTCCTGTTGGAGAGGGAGATTCCCGTCGCCATGAGGAGGAACGGCGTTGCCCTGAGCAGGGTGTTGGTGAAGGGTTTCAGCCCGCCGAAGGCCCCCCTCAGGAACGCCCCATAGCCCTTGATGGGGCTAGCGCCGGCCCAGAGCATGAGGAAGGCGCCCATGAGGAAGGCGAGGAGGAATGCGCCCGTCGGGGCCAGGATGTATACGTATAGGGGTACCTCCCCCCTCCTCTCGAGCCTGATCCTCACTCCCAAAACCTCTCCACCTCCTCCTTCGGCATCTTCTTGGCCCCCAGCATGTAGAGGCCTATCTCTTCGATGGGGAGCTCACCAGGCCTGAAGACCGCCGTGATCTCTCCCTCGTACATCACCATGACCCTGTCGCTGAGGGAGAGGACCTCGGAGAGGTCCCCGGAGACCAGGAACACGGCGTTGCCCGAGTCCCTGGCCTTGACCAGGAGGTTCCGGATGAACTCCGTCGCACCGACGTCCAACCCGGCCGTCGGCTGGTCGGCTATGATCAGGTACGCGCCCCTGCTGAGCTCCCTGGCCAGGATGAGCTTCTGGATGTTTCCCCCGGACAGGTACCCTGCCTTGGTCTTGCTGCTGGGCGTCCTGATGTCGAACTTCCTGATGAGCTCTTCTGCATACTTTTCAATGTTCTCAAAGCTCAGCTTCCTGAGCCCGTCAAAGACCTTCTGGGAAAAGGGCTCCCTGTCCACGATCTCCAATATCAGGTTGTCCGCGACTGAGAAGGTGGGGACGATGCCCATCGTCACCCTCTCCTCGGGGATGAGGGAGATGCCGAACTTGATGATGCGGTGCGTAGGCTCCCCCGTGACGTCCTTACCGAAGAGCGTGACCCTGCCGGCAGTGGGCCTCCTGAGCCCGTAGAGGACCTCGACCAGCTCCTTCTGACCGTTCCCGGCCACGCCCGCGACGCCGACGATCTCCCCCTTCCTCACGGAGAAAGTGATGCCTTTGACCGCCTCCACGCCCTTGTCGCTCATGGCCCTCAGGCCCTCCACCCTGAGGACCACCTCACCTGGCCTGGCCTCCCCCTTCTCAATCCTGAAGAGGACTTCCCTCCCGACCATGAGCCTCGCCAGCTGGGGAATCGTCGCCTCCTCCCTCATGAGCCTACCAACCACCTTGCCTCTGCGCATGACGACGATCCTGTCGGCGACCTCCATGACCTCCTGGAGCTTGTGGGTGATGAAGATGACGGCCATCCCGCCCTCGACGAACTTCCTCAGCGTCTTGAAGAGCTCCTTGGTCTCCTGCGGCGTTAGGACCGATGTTGGCTCGTCCAGGATGAGTATCTTCGCCCCCCTGAAGAGGGCCTTCATGATCTCGACCCTCTGTTTCTCCCCCGCCGAGAGCTGCCATATGTAGGCGTCCGGATCAACCCTGAGTCCGTACCTTTGGAATGCCTCCTCCAGCATCCGCTTGGCCTTCTCCGTGTCCAAGATGATTCCAAACTCCCTCAGGCCCAGTATGATGTTCTCAAGCACCGTTAACTCCTCAACCTGCATGAAGTGCTGGTGTACCATCCCTATGCCCAGGGAGATCGCGTCCTTGGGGCCCCGGATGTGGACCCTCCTCCCCATTACGTAGATCTCCCCCTCGTCGGGGGTGTAGAGGCCATAAATGATGTTCATCAGAGTGGTCTTCCCGGCCCCATTCTCCCCCAGCAGGGCCAGCACCTCACCAGCCCTCACCTGCAGGTCCACGTGGTCGTTCGCAACGACCCCGGGAAAGCGCTTCACGATGCCGCGAACCTCGAGGACCACCTGCCCAGGAGCGACCTCGGACATTCGGGAATGAAATTGCTGGATCAGGTTATTAAGAAACAAAAAATAAAAAATAGATATTTTTATCTTATTCAGTAAATCCCGTATCAATTTGTCCGGCCTTGATCTTGCTTTCGAGGTCGAGGACCGTGTTCCAGAGGTCCCCCGAGATTGCCCCCTTCTCCAGCGTGATTCCGTTGTTCTCCAGCTTGAGCCAGTACACGTGTCCGGTCTCGGAGCCGAGCCTGCCAGCGAGATAGTCCTGGTACCACTCCTCGTAGGCGATTTCCCAGTGCCAGATCTCATAGAGAACTACGCCGTCCGGGTAGATTTCGGGATGGTATGTTTCCGACATGAGCACCTTAATGTGTCTGGCCTTGGCGGCGGCAATGCCCCCCAGCTGGGCGCCGTCACCCATTGTCTTTAGGACGTCAACCCCGTAGGTGTCTATGAGCTCGTAGGTCAGAAGGCTCGATTTGGTTACGTCGTGGAAGTCCCCCACGAAGGCCACGTGGTATACCTCATCTGGGTTGTATCCCGCGTCCTGGATGCCCTTGCGCTGCCCTATCCAGCTCCTGTGGAGTTCAGCCACGTCCATGCCGGCGACGAAGCCCACATGCCCCGTCTGCGTCAGCTGCATCATGATGTAGCCGCAGATGTAGCCAGTTTGGTCCGTCCTGACGTCGGCCACCGCTAGTCTGGGATGCTTGTAGGAGCCCGGACCCGCCACGACGAGGAAGTAGACGTCCTGCCCCTCAGAGAGGTTCTGTGCGACGTCGTACATGGGCTTCTCGAACTGGAAGCCGAACCCCACGATCAGGTTGTAGCCCTGCGTCACATAGTCTTCAACCTGGGGCCTTATCTGGGCCGGATCGTAAACCCCCTGGATCCAGGTATACTCGATATCGGGGTGCCTCCCGACGAAGATGTTCATGGCAACATATCCCGCCTCGTTCCAGGAGGTGTCCCCAACATCCCCCGGGAAGATGAAAGCAATCTTGATCTTCTCCTCAGCCGGCGGCGCTTCGGGTTTATTAATGTAATAACCGACCACAAAGGCGATTACGGCAACAACGACAATTGCAGCAACCATAATGGCGGTAAAACGGTTGTCCATAGCGTAGAATCATCCTACCTACTTATATATAAAATAGTGATTATGAATAACGTGATCTCCGAGATTTTACAAAGAAGGAGAATCAAGAGGGTTGATGTTGATGAGAAGGTCCGCGGAATGCCCATTTATGCTGCAGATCTTGAGTTCCCTGGTCTCCTCCACGGGGCTACTGTGAGGAGTACCAGGCCGCATGCCAGGGTTGTCTCCCTGGACCTCTCCGAGGCCCTGGAGCTTGAGGGGGTCGTTGCGATCCTCACGGCGTCCGATGTCCAGGGCAGGAACAGGGTGCCAGAGCTCCTGGAGGATATGCCGTTCCTCGCCGAGGGGGTTGTCAGGTATGTTGGGGAGCCCATAGCGATAGTCGTCGCTAGGGACAGGGCGACGGCCAGGAGGGCGGTCGAGCTGGTGAAGGTGGAGTATGAGGATCTCCCGGCGGTCTTCGACCCCCTAGAATCGGTTGAGGAGGGTGCCCCGCAGGTGGCGGTGGAGGGCGAGGACCCCCTGAGGAACGTTTTCGCCACGGTACGGGTCTGCGGGGGCGACGTCGAGGAAGGGAAAAGGGCCTCCGAGAGGGTCGTCGAGGGGGAGTTCAGGATACCTTCTCAGGAACACCTCTACCTGGAGCCCATAACGGTGATAGCGGTCCCCTCGGGGAGGGGGGTTGAGGTTCTGGGGCCCTTCCAGGCCCCCCATCAGGACTACGTGCAGAGGATGGTCGCGGCGGCCACGGGTCTCCCCCTCTCCAGGGTACGTGTTAAGGTAACCACGATCGGTGGCTCATTCGGCGGCAAGGAGGACGTACCCGGAGTTCCGGCTGCCCACGCCGCAGTGGCGGCCCTTAGGCTGGGGAGGCCCGTCATGATATCCTACGACAGGGAGGAGGACTTCATCTCCACCAGCAAGCGCCACGAGGCCGTGGTGAGGATGGAGTTGGGGGCCGACGGGGAGGGCAAGATAACCTTCATGAGGGCTAAAATATGGCTCGATTCCGGAGCCTATGCGACCCTCTCCCCCGCCGTCCTCTGGCTCGCAGCCGTCATGGCCTGCGTACCCTACAGGATCCCGAACGTGGAGATCGAGGGCTACGCCGTGGCAACGAACAAGGTGCCCAGGGGGGCATTCCGCGGATTCGGAAACCCACAGGTATCCATACCCAGGGAGCTCCTTCTGGACGAGCTAGCCGAGGTCCTGGGCATGGGCCCCGAAGAGATTAGGCTGAAAAACCTAGTTTCGCCGGGCGACCGGCTGTGCTTCGGGCAGGAGGTGGGGGTCTGGGGCGGCGCCAAGGCGGTGCTCGAGGCCCTCCTCCGCAGTGAGCGGGTACGCAACCTACTGGCCTTTGGTAGGGTCGAGCAGGACGGGAAAATCCTGGGCGTTGGGCTCTCGACGGTCGCCATACCCATTGGGCTGGGGGCCACTGGCAGGCCTCTGGAGAGGGCCGGCGCGGTGGTGGAGCTGAAGAGGGATGGATCCCTTTCGCTGAGGATCGGGAGCACGGAAATGGGGACGGGTGCCCACACGGCCATGGTGGCCATAGCGTCGGAGATCCTGGGGGTTCCGCCGGAGAGGATTGAGGTGGCGCAGGTGGACACGTCTGCCGTCCCGGATTCGGGCCCTACCGTGGCCTCCCGCAGCGCCGCCTTCCAGGGGAGGGCCGTCGCCCTGGCATGCGAGAGGCTGGCACGGCGCCTTAAGGAGCTGGCCTCCAGGCTCCTAGGAGCTGAGGAGGTCAGGTTTGAGGATTCCATGGTGGTCTCCGAAAGGGGGTACATGACGATCCGGGAGCTTGCGGAGAGGGCCTACGAGGAGGGCGTGAAGGTGTGGGAGGAGGCCCATGTGTTCTCTCCCCCCGGGCTGGAGTGGGACTTCGGGTCGGGCAGGGGTGTGCCATACCCCTTCTACTCCCACGCCGCCCAACTCACGCTCGTAGCCCTGGACCCCGAGACGGGCGAGGTAGAGGTGATCGAGGTCCACGGCGCATATGACGTTGGACCCGTCCTGTTCCCGGAGGGGGCAGAGTCCCAGGTCCAAGGGGGAACGGTCATGGGCATCGGGTACGCACTGATGGAAGAGCTGGTCCAGGAGGACGGCAGAATACTGAACCCCAACTTCACCGACTACCTGATACCCACGGCAATGGACGTTCCAAGGAGGATGGAAATAACCTTTGTGGAGGACTATCCGTCCGGTCTAGGACCGCCAGGGGCCAAGGGTCTAGGTGAACTCCCCTTCGTTGCCTCCTCCGCCTCCGTCGCCTGCGCGGTGGCCAGGGCCTTGGGCAAAAAGGTCAGGAAACTTCCACTAACTCCGGAAAATATATGGAAAATAAAGAAGAATTTTTGATTTTTTCACTCAGGAGTAAATCCGGTGTCGATCTGGCCGGCCTTGATCTTGCCCACGAGATCCATGACCTCGGACCATAGGTCGGAGGGCGTGATGCCGTTGACTATCTCGAGGCCCCCGTTCTCCATGCTAAGCCAGTACAGTTTGCCACCGTTTGCCGAGAGATTTCCGTTCTTGTAGTCCTGATACCACTCCTCATAGACGGCCTCCCAGTGCCAGACCTCGTACATCAGTACCCCATCCGGGTAGACCTCGGGGTGGTAGGTTCCCGACATAAGGGCATAGACCTTCTTCTCCTTCGCGGCGCTGATGGCGCCGAGCTGGCAGCCGTCGCCCATAGCCTTCACGACGTCGACGTTGTACTGATCAATTATACCCATGGTCTCGGTCTTTGCCTTGGTCACGTCGTGGAAGTCGCCGACGTAGTCGACGTGGTAAACTTCATCGGGATCGTATCCGGCATACTGAATACCACTCCTCTGCCCCACCTCGCTCCTCGCCAGCTCGGCGACCTTCATTCCTGCCACGAAGGCTACCTGCTTGGTCTGGGACATCTTTATCATGAGGTAGCCGGAGACGAAGCCGCTCTCGTCAGTCCTGACATCGGCGACCGAAACCCTGCTGCTTATGTATTGCGGGGCGCCGGCGATGGCGAGGAAATAGACGTCCTGGTCCGCGGAAAGATTCTGTGCGACATCGTACATCGGCTTACCGAACTGGAAGCCAAGACCCACAATCAAGTTGTAGCCCTGCGATATGTAGCTCTCGATCTGGGGCCTTATCTGGGCCGGATCGTAAACTCCCTGGACCCAAGTATATTCAATTTCACCAGCATGCTTGGCCGCAAAGGCAAGCATTCCCTTGTAACCTGCCTCATTCCACGCTGTATCACCGACGTTGCCGGGGAAGATGAAGGCGATCTTCACCTTCGTGGGCCCCGGCGGAGGGGGCGTTGGCTTTTTCACATAGTAACCAATAGCAAAGGCTATCACGGCAATGATGATTATGGCGGCTACCACCGCCGCTGTGGTCTGGTTTGCCATAAATATCACCGTATAACTAAATTGAATTACGCTTTATAAAGGTTGAAAATGAAGATCGTAGCATTCTGCCCAGTTTGCGGGAGGGAGACCGTGCACGAGGTCCTCAGGGTCAGGAGCGGCACAGTTCAGAGGGGAGAGGTCCTCATCAGGTGTACGAAGTGCGGGAACGTGCATACGGTCGTCAGGGGTGTGGAGGAGCCGAGGGAGGTGGAGCTGGGTATAACCGTCTCCTGGCTGGGGGAGTCCGAGTTCAGGAGGTTCTCGGTCAGGGAGGATAGGACCATCGCCGTAGGGGACGTGGTCGAGGTTGAGGGCGTCCCGGTGAGGATCACCAGGGTCGAGGCAGGGGTACCGGTGGAGAGGGCCAGGGCCTCGGAGATCACGGCCCTGTGGGGGGTGAGGTACGACAGGGTGAGGCTCAAGGTGGCGCTCAGGGGGGAGAAGATAAGGCACTACACGATACTGGAGGACCCCAACAGGGTCCTCAGGGTGGGTGAGGAGATGGAGGTTCAGGGGAGGAGGGGCAGGATCAGGTCGCTGAGGCTCAGGGACGGGAGGAGGCTGAAGAGGGGATCGGCCCCCGCCGGGGAGGTGGTGAAGGTCTACCTGGATGAGGTCACTGGGCGGCCTCCCGGGCGAGGGCCTCGAGCTTCGCGATGATGGTGAAGATCATGGTCCTTCCGTAGGCCGATATGTTTGGGTCGTTGACCAGATCCTCCAACAGGTAGACGGCTGACACGGCCCTCAGGTCCAGGGCCTCGTCGCCGCGGATGAGCTTGTCCCTGGCCTCCAGGGCCTTCTTCCTCACGTTCTTCGGGATCGTGGCGTCCTGGGACAGCTCCGTGAGGAGGGAAATTGCCTCGTTATAGAGCCTCTCGACCTCCTTTCTCATAAGACCACCCCCCCGCCAGGAATAGAATATAAGTATTTGTCCCTTTAACCGGGCGTGGAGAGGCAGAAGCCGCTCATGGTCCTCAGGGAGAGCCTGGGAAAGGAGATATACGTCGTCATAAGGGGAGGCAGGGAGTACAGGGGCATCCTGGAAGGCTACGACCAGCACATGAACTTCGTCCTCAGGAAGGTCCAGGAGAGCAAGGACGGCGAGGTAATCCAGGACTTCCCCCTGGTCATCCTCAGGGGGGACAACGTGATCTACGTCTCCCCTCCCTAGCGCGGTAGGACCAGGGTCCCGCCTACCTCCTGCCCGAGCAGCGCCCCCCTGACGTCCTCAGGGTCCGGCCCGATCACCCTTATCCTTATCCCGCTCCTCATGGCTATGATCAGGGAGAGGGGGTCGAGGACGTACCTGGCCCCTGCGGTCGACCCCTTCTCGGAGGCCTCCCTCAGGAGGGCTCCGGCCTCCACCTCCTCGAGGATCCTCGCATCTGGGTGGGAGGTGGGATCCCTGTCGTACACGCCCCCAACCTTAGTCACGATCACCACATCCTCCTCCCCCAGGGCCTCGGCCAGGAGCAGCGACACGGCGTCCGTCGTGTGCCCCGGCTCGGTCCCCCCGAGCACGGGGACGGCCGCCCCGTACACAGCAGCTGCCTCTTCGACGCCCTCGACGAAGACCCCGTCGGGGATGGCGCCCGCCACGAGCAGCGCGTTCAGGCGCGTTGCCGCGATGCCCAGGAGGTCGAGCTGGAACTGGTTCAGTTCCAGTTCCCTACCTGCCCCTATGTAGGCCCTGGCCGTCGAGCCACCGCCGACCACGATGGCCAAGGGCCTGATGTCCGAGAGCCCGGCTAGGAGCCTTTGAATGTACCCCACATCCGGGCCTGAAGGGCAAATGACGGATCCACCCAGGTTCAGGACCGCCACGAATGGGCATCCTCAACCGCCTAATAATCAATTTTATCGAGCAACCAGTTTCGGACGCGTGGATAGGTTGTTCGCCCCTTGGAGGATAAGGTACATTGAGATGCCCAAGACGGGCGGTTGCATTTTCTGCGAGCTCCCTAGGCAGAACAGGGACGAGGAGAACCTGATCCTCGCGAGGCTGGGCAAGGCCTTTGCCATCATGAACAACTTCCCCTACAACCCAGGCCACGTCATGGTCGCCCCCTTCAGGCACGTTGGGAAGCCACAGGAGCTGACGGAGGAGGAGGTCTTGGACATGCACAGGCTGGTCTCGGCGGTCATGAGGGCCGTAGAGGCCTCCATGTCCCCCCACGGCTTCAACCTGGGTGTGAACATAGGCGAGGTGGCTGGGGCGGGTGTGCTGGGACACATCCACATTCACGTAGTGCCCAGGTGGCTGGGCGACACGAACTTCATGCCAGTGCTCGCGGACACCAAGGTCGTCCCGGAGGCTGTTAGGGAGACCTACTACAAAATAAAGAAGGAGCTGGACAGGCTCCTACCTTGAGCGCTTGGACCAGGAGTAGGACCTCCACCGCGGAGAGGGCCAGCCGCAGTAGGAGCACCTGTGCTTCTTCACGTTGTAGGAATGCCTCCCGCACCTGGGGCACCTGATGTGGGTCTTACCCTTGGACCTCTTGCCCATCGACGGCGTCCCCTTGCCCATCCCGGCCTCTAAGCCGGAACTGAATTAAATTATTTCCCACCTTGGGCTGCGTGCACCTCACCGCGGAGGAGGAGAGAATCCTGGAGGGGGAGGAGGGCTGGGCGGCCTCCAAGGCCATGGAGATCCTGGTGGCCCTGGGGGACGCCGTTGGGGCCGACCGCTTGATCCCGGTGGAGTGGGCCCACGTCTCCGGGGTCTCCTACAAGAACCTCGGCGATGAGGGGGCCTCCCTCCTGGAGAGGTTCGCCTCCGACGGTCGATTCAGGATCAGGACAACCCTGAACCCCATAGGCATGGACCTCGAGCGCTGGGGG
>QMSR01000015.1 GCA_003649695.1 Thermoplasmata archaeon | reverse complement strand
TCCATCAGGACACCTCCATGAGGACCTGACCCCTCTCCACAGTCTCCCCCTCCCTGACCCTGATGTTCCTCACGGTCCCGTCCCTGGGCGAGACGATCTCGTTCTCCATTTTCATTGACTCGAGGATGAGGAGTGTCTGGCCCGCCCTGACCTGCTGACCCTCGGAGACGAGGATTCTCAGGACCCTCCCGACCAGGGGTGCCCTCACGGTGCCCTCCCCCGACTCCCGGGGCTCGGCCCTAGGGGCCTCGGTCTGAGGCTCGGGGGCGATGACCCTGGGAACAGTGATCCTGGTGGGCTCCCTGCGCCCCAGCTCCTCGACCTCCACTATGAACTCCTTTCCGTTCACCTTCACCCTGAACCTCCTCTTCATCTCCTCCGCCTCCTGGAGAGGGAATTCCTGAGCCAGTTCTGCCTATCCTCCTCCTTCGGCAGCGACGCCAGGACGGCTGCCACGGCTGCCGCAATTTCCCTTTCCTCGCCCTCCCTGGGGGGCGCCTCCTCCTCTCGGCCCAGGGCCCTCCCTATGGCCCATATGACGAGGGAGAGGATCCCGAGGGAGGAGAACACCACCGAGAGGCCGATCACCGAGATCTTGAGGCCCTCTATGAGGACGCCCATCCGACCACCTCAGAGGGGAATGTTCCCGTGCTTCTTGGGGGGCAGCTCCTCCCTCTTGGGCCTCAGGGCCTCCAGGGCCTGGACGAGCCTGGGCCTGGTCTCCCTGGGGTAGATGATGTCGTCGACGTACCCCCTCTCCGCCGCGACGTAGGGGTTGGCAATCCTCTCCCTGTACTCCTGGGTGAGCTTCTGGAGCAGGGCCTCCTTGTCCTCGGCCTCCTTCAGCTGCTTCCTGAAGATGATCTGGGCCGCCCCCTCCGGGCCCATGACGGCGATCTCCGCCGTAGGCCAGGCGAAGACCACGTCGGCCCCGAGGTGCTTGCTTCCCATGGCTATGTAGGCCCCTCCGTACGCCTTTCTAACGATGACCGTGAGCAGCGGAACTGTGGCCTCGGAGTAGGCATAGAGGAGCTTGGCACCGTGCCTGATGATTCCTCCGTGCTCCTGCTCAACGCCCGGCAGGTAGCCTGGCACGTCCACGAAGGTTATGATGGGGATGTTGAAGGCGTCGCAGAAGCGGACGAACCTAGCTGCCTTGTCCGAAGAGTCTATGTCCAGGACCCCGGCCAGAACCTTGGGGTTGTTGGCGACAACCCCCACGCTCCTGCCGTTGAGCCTCGCGAAGCCCACAATGACGCTCCTCCCGAAGCCCGCCTGGACCTCCAGGAATGTGTCACGGTCGAAGACCCTCTCTATGATCTCTCTCATGTCGTAGGCCTTCTTAGGGTCATCCGGCACGATCTCGTCCAGCTCGGGGTCCATCCTGTTGGGGTCGTCACCAGTCTCCACGACGGGTGGCTCTTCCTCGCTGTTGGAGGGCAGGTAGGAGAGGAGTGCCCTGAGGATGGAGAAGGCCTCCTCCTCGGAGGAGGCGAGGAAGTGGGCGTTCCCGCTCTTGGTGTTGTGGACCCTCGCGCCTCCCAGGTCCTCGAAGGACACCTCTTGGCCAGTAACCGCCTTTACTACCTGTGGTCCCGTGATGAACATGTAGCTAGTTTTGTCCACCATGATGACGAAGTCCATGAGCGCTGGGCTGTAGACCGCGCCGCCGGCGCAGGGGCCCATAATGAGGGCTATCTGCGGGACCACCCCGCTGGCCAGGGTGTTGAGCCTGAAGATGTCCCCGTAGCCCCTGAGTGCGTCGATGCCCTCCTGGATCCTGGCCCCGCCGGAGTCGTTGATCCCTATGACCGGGGCCCCTGCCTTGAGTGCAAGCTCCAGGACCCTCGCGATCTTCATGGCGTGCATCTCGCCCAGGGAACCGCCCATGACGGTGAAGTCCTGGGCGTAGACGAAGACCAGCCTGCCGTCGATGGTCCCGAAGCCCGTAACGACCCCGTCGCCGGGGAAGCGCTTCTCCGCCATCCCGAACTCCGTGGCCCTCGTGGTGACCAGGGTTCCGAGCTCTACGAAGCTGCCCGGGTCCAGGAGGAGCTCGAGTCTCTCCCTCGCCGTGAGCTTCCCCTTCGAGTGCTGCTTCTCAATGGCCTTCGGTCCGCCGCCCTGCAGGGCCCTCTCCTTAAGCTCCTTAAGCCTCTCGAACCTTTCCACGACCCTTCGCCTCCTTCTCCACTACGACAAATGCGTCAACAGCCTTATCTGTGAGCTTCTGGCGCGGGTCCGGGGAGTAGAGGTAACCCAGGACCAGGTCTAGGAGGAGCAGGATGGGATGCAGCTTCGAGAGGTTCCTGGCGAAGTGGGTGCTGGGGTCGCTCTCCCCGAAGAGAGCCACCCTCAGCCTGGCAAACGACTTCCCCAGCGTTGCCCCCCTCGAGTACTCCAAGATGGAGCCGTAGGCCACCTGGATTGCGCCCTCCAGGAGGAAGAAGCGGTTCACGGGGTAGCCGATCAGCCAGGTGGAGGCCACGGTTTCGAGGATGATCCACGCTGGAATGGAGCAGATCAGGAAGTCCACCAGGTACGCCAGCGTCCTCCTCAGGAGGTTCTCCTGGAGGTGCTGGTCCCTGAGTATCCTCTCCAGGCGGGAGGTTATTTCCTCACCACGGCCGCTCAGGCTGCCCATCACTCATCATCCTCAGCCAAGGCTGAACTCATCACGGCGGCCGCCCCATGAGCAGGTGCAACCTATATTTGGGTTTCCCTGGAGAGGAGGAATTCCTGAACAAGCTTGGCTGCGAGGACCATCGTGTTCCCGTTGTCGTAGATGGGATTCCCCTCGACGACGTCCATGCCCACGGCCCTGGGGGCAGCCAGCCTGACCAGGTCCCTGACGTACTCGTAGCTCAGGCCTCCTGGCTCAGGGTTCGAGACGCCGGGGGCGACCGAGGGGTCGAGCCCGTCGAGGTCGATGGAGATGTAAACCCTGTCGAGGTCCCTCAGGATCTCCTCGGGCTTCGGCAGGTCCCAGGGATAGTACATGCGCAGCCCCATCTCGACGGCGTCCTCGTACTCCCCGGCGGATATGGACCTGACGCCCACGATGGTGATGGAGGAGACCCCGAGCTCCTCCGCCACCCTCCTGGCCTGGCATGCGTGGCAGAGCCTCCGGCCCATGTACTCCTCCCTAAAGTCGGCGTGTGCGTCCACGTAGAGTATCGGTGCTCGGAGCGCTCTGGCTGCGGCGACGGTTAAGGTATGCTCCCCCCCGAGGACAATTGGGCACTTGCCCTGGGAGAGGAGCTCCCGCAGGAACTGGGCGACCGAGAGCACCATCTCCTCGGGGTCTGAGAAGTCCTCGGGACCGAAGTCGCCGGCGTCGTGGAGCCTCAGGCCCCGGACCTCGGCCTCGTGGTGGATGGAGAAGGACTCGAGGTTGTAGGAGGCCATCCTTATGTGGGGGGGCGCCCACTTGGACCCCCTCCTGAAGGAGGAGGTCTCATCATACATGACCCCGAAAAGGACGTAGTCCGCCTCCTCCAGGGTGGAGGAGGCGTCCATGAAGGCCAGTGGGCGTGGCCTCAAGACAGAACCCTCATGATCTTCCTCTTGCCCATGGCCTCCCAGTACTCGACCTCCTTCCCGGGCTCTAGCTGGTCCCTGAGCTCCTCCGGGATCGGGAGCTCGAAGGTCTCGTAGTTCTCGAGGTCCATGAGCTGGACCTCGTCCCCCATGACGGCCAGGACCTGCGCCTGTCTCTTGTCTATGATGGGGCTCCTTACCTTGTGCTTCACCGGGTACACGACGGTCCTCTTCTGCCCGTCGAAGACCCCTATGGCCACGATCCTGGCCTTCGCCTCCCCGTGCTTCCCGGGCTTCGAGGTGGTGATCTCGACGATCTTGCAGGGCTCGTCGTCGATGACGATGTACCTGTTTGGCTTCAGGCTCCTGACTTCAACATCGGTCCACATGCCTGCACATAAATCGGGGTTTCGTTAAAATAATCAGCCCACTATGCTGAAGCCGTCGAACTCCCCGGTGGCCTCGGACCACTCCACGTCCACCTTGGTGACGCGGGCATAGGGGTGCTCGTGGACCGCCATGCTGATGAGTTCCTGAATCCTCTCCCTCTCCCCCTCCATGACAGCCTCCACGCGGCCGTCTGGGAGGTTCCTGATCCAGCCCGTGACCCCTAGGAGCCTCGCCCTCCTCCTGACGAAGTCCCTGAAGAAGACCCCCTGAACCCTGCCGTGGAAGAAGACGTGAGCCCTGACCCGCACGATCCTGGATTCCTCTCGGCGATTTACCCTTTACGCATACTCCCTCCAGACGTGACCGCACTTGGTACAGATGTAGATCCTGGTCTCCGGCTCGTCGGCGGCCCTGGTCTGGACGATCCTGTAGTAGGCCTCATCGTTCCCGCAGACCGGGCAAACCACCCCCTTTATCTTCGGCAGGTTCTCGTAGCTGCTCCCCATGATGATGGTCTCCTTGGGCTTCTTGGCCGCAACGACCTTCCCCCTCTTCCTGGGGTTCCCCTCGATCGGCATCTCGTATCCGCAGCTGGGACAGACCCACTTATCGCCCTTGCGGACCATGAGGGCTCCGCACTTGGGGCAGAACATTGCGCCTAGCCCAATCGCGGGCCTGTTTTAAACCTTGGCGGGAGGACTAGCGGGAGCCCTTCCCCCGGCACGACGAAGCCCTCTCCCTTGAGGAAGAGGTCCAAGACGAGGGCGAGGAGGGCGGCGTCCAGGGTGTGGCGGTTCACGGGACCTAAGACCTCAAGGTTGCCCAGGAGGCCAAGGATCCCCCTCCTGTCCCTGCTGTAGACTCCCAGGATCTTGGCGCAGGCGGTCGGGAAGCTCTCGAAGAGGGGGCAGGGGGACCTCGAGGAGATCCTGATTGCCCTCTCCCTGAGGAGGGCCATGGTGGGTAAGGAAAGCGGCATCGCGCCGTAGTGTCTGAGGATTCCTTCCTTGGTGCCCGCCCTAGGCGAGGTCGGGGCGTCGAGGGCGCAGAAATTGCAGTTGGACAGGGCCTCCAGGATCTGTTCATCGGAGTAAACGACGCTCAAAGTGATATTTGCCCCCTCTAGGAGGGCGAAGCCCGTCGGTCTATGGGGGAGGGCAGCCAGGTCCAGGCCGCAGACCTTCAGAGTTTTTCACTCTCTGGCTCCTCCGCGGCCTCTATCCTGAACTCCCCGGGCCTCGCCTCGGCGGGCGGGGCCCTCAGGGCGTAGTATATGAGGACGCCCAGGGAGCCGAGGACCGCGAGCATTACGATGAGGTAGATGGCGAAGACTACGAGCCTCAGGGTTCCACCGTGCCCCTGGAGCCTGGGGGAGAGGACCAGGAACCAGCCCGCCAGGAAGACGATCAGGGCGACGACGAAGGTAATTCCCAGGGCAGCGGCCCTACTCATATCACCTCCCCAGCCTCTTCGCTATCTGGTGTATGAAGGCCGGAAGCTCCATGCTCTGCAGGTACACCGTTCCCGGGCCCCTGAGGGATGTCAGGAACAGCCCCTCGCCGCCGAAGATGATGGTCTTTAGCCCCTTCACCCTGGTGATGTCGTAGTCCACCGTGCTCTCCCAGGCGACGGCGCTCCCGGTGTCAACTTTTAGCTCCTGCCCTGGCTTGAGGTCGTACTTGATGACGTTTCCGAAGGTGTAGATCCAGGCGGTCCCGTTTCCGTGGACCTTCTCCAGGATGAGGCCCTCGCCCCCGAAGAAGACCGCTCCCAGCTTCTTTTGGAACGCCACGCTCAGCTCCACGCCCTCGGTGGCGGCCAGGAAGGCGGTCTTCTGCAGGATGTATTCCTTGCCCGGCTTCACCTCAAGCGGGACGATCTGCCCCGGAAAGGCGCCGGAGAAGGCGACGATGCCTGGGCCCCCGACGGGCTCGAAGACCTGCATGAAGGCGGACTCCCTGGCGAAGAACCTCCCAATGGCCTTGCCCAGACCCCCGACCATCTTCGCCTCCATCTTCATGTTTCCGCTCATGTGGACCATGGATCCCGCCTCCGCGTAGACCCTCTCTCCAGGCTCCAGCTCCACTATTAGAGTCTGCATATCATTTCCCAGAATTCTGTACTTCATGGCGAATTGAGAATTTCATGCAAATTTTATTATGATTTTCTCTCTACGGCCATTCTTAGCCTGCAGAAGGAGCAGGGATCTGTGCTCGAGGGCTCCCCGCAGATGGAGCACCTGACGAGGGGTGGGGTTCTTGGCTTCAGGGACTTGGAGAGCCTCTCCGCCCCCCTCACGAGCCCCTTCCTGAACCCCGGGATGATCCCCTCCGCCACGGTCACCACTTCCAAGAACCTGTCCCGCCTGGGGGCAAGGGGGCACCTCTCCCTGACGTAGGGCAGGTCGTTCTCCTCGACGTACGTCAGGATCTCCTCCCCCGTGCGGTGGATGAGGGGCCTGAGCTTGGGGAGCAGGAGGGGATCCTCGGACGCGAGGATCCTCGAGATCTTCGAGAGCCAGAGGGCTTCGCCGCTGTAGAGGTCCTTCAGGGCGAACTTCGCGAAGTCATCGGCGTTGTGGCCGGTGGCCACTGCGGAGGCTCCGAGTTCCCGGGGGACGCGGTTCTGGAGATACCTCTTGACGATCCCGCATACGGAGCAGGGCTTCCTGTCCGTGGCCCTCGACGCCTCGGGGACCGTGAAGCCGAAGTCTCTCTCCAGGTCTGTGATCACGAGGGGAATCCCCAGGTCCCGGGACAGAGATCTCACGACCTCTTCGGATCTCTCCGAGAAGGTGGGTATTCCGAGGTTGATGTAGTAGGCGACGATTCTGATGCCCAGCTCGCCCCTGATCCTCCACAGGGAGTGAAGGAGGGCAACGGAGTCCTTGCCGCCGGAGACGGCGACGAAGAGGGTCGATCCCCTGGGGAGGATCCCCCTCAGGGAGTGGGGGCTGATCATGAGGAGGACATCCTCCTGGCCAGGGCCCTAAGGAAGTCCTCGGCCCTGTCCAGGGGGACGGATGCACCGGCGGCCAGGGGATGTCCCCCTCCCTGGCCCCCTGCCTCCGAGGCGGCTTCCCTGGCCGAGAGGCCGAGGTTCACGTTGTGCCCCTCAGCCGCCCTCAAGGAGAACTTCATCCTGTCCCCCTCCCTGGACGAGGCGACCACGGGCTTCCTGGCTTCCAGGATGTAGTGGAGGTAAACCTCGGCCACCCTGCCCGCTGGGGCTCCTTCCCTCGTCTCAACGAGGTAGAACGATCCCCTGTCGCTGACCTCCGAGGCCTCGATGTGGGAGATGAGGATCTTCTCGGCCTCCAGGTACTCGTCCCTGAGCCTCTCGACTACCCTGCCCTCAAGAACCGCCGCCAGGGCCTCGCCCCCCATATCCTGCCTAGCGACCAGGTGCACCATCTTCGAGACGGTGTTCACGTGCACATCGTCGTGGACGAACTCCGTCGCTGTGACGGACTCCATCCCCTCAACGGAGGCACCCTGGATCGCGAGCATCGGAACAAGGGTGGAGGCGAGCTCCTTAGCCTTGGACTCGTGCAGCTCGGAGACCCTCTGCTCGGACCCAATCCCGAGTCTGGAGAGGAGCTGTTCGACCTTCCCGCCCTTCGCTAATTCCCTAACGTAGGGTTCGGTGGAGTGCGTGAGGGCGACTGGGACCTCCAGGTCCACGAGGTTCAGCCAGGTCCTGGTCCTGAAGGACCCCTCCACCAGGCGGTAAATCTTCTCGTTTATGCCCCTGAAGGGGACCTGCTTGTCGGCCAAGCAGCCCGCGACGAAGTTGGGGGCGAGGTCGGCCCGGTCCAGGAGGAGCGCCATCAGGAATGCGAGGCTGGAGGCGCAGACCTCCGACCCACCGTCGGCGCCGTAGAGGGTGGGGTTCACGAGCGTCGCCTCCCTCACCTCGCCCGGGGACTGATGGTGGTCCAGAATCACGACGTCTTTCCTGTCGGCCGCCTCGGATGCGGAGCCGAGGTCCATGATGAGATAGAGGTCGTAGCCCTCCTCCAGGAGGGATGCTATGGCCTCCCTGTCTGGGTGTTTCAGTAGAGTCACGTGGTAGTTTACGCCCAGCTCGTGGGCGAGGGAGACGGCGGTGGCCGCGGCGAAGACGCCATCCCCGTCGGAATGGGAAATGATGCGCACCCTGGAGGAGGCCTCCAGCCTCCCGACTGCCTCCTCCAGGCCCTCGTCGAGCCTCGGGTGGAGGAACTCGAACTTCATTTTGCCAGGACCCTGGCCAGGGACCTGGAGTACTTCCAGTCCTTGGGCAGCCTCCCGATCTCCTTGTAGTAGGAGACGAGCCTGTGGATCTTGGCCTCTATGAGCTGGAGACCCCTCATGTTGTGGAGGTCCTTCTTGTGCCTCTCCAGGTGCTCAGCGAGCCTCACGGCCTTACGCATCAAGGCCAGGAGGTCCTCCGGGATCTGGGGCTCTAGACCCCTTTCCCTGAGGATCCTCGTGATCTTCTTGCCCGTCACGAGCTTCACGCTCGGGACCCCGTACTGGTCCCTAAGGATCATGCCTATCTCCGCCGTGGTCTTGCCCTCCTGGGCGAGCTTGACCACCAGCTCCTCTACCTCCTGCGGGGAGAGGGGTACCCACTCGGGGGGCTGCCTCCTGAACGGCGCCCTGGATCCGGATCTCCCCCTCCTCCTGGCGTGGATCCTCGCCATCTGCGACCTAAAGCCGGATGCCCATTTAAAGGAAGTGGTGGGGCCGCCGGGATTCGAACCCGGGTCACCGGCTCCCAAAGCCGGGAGGATGTCCAGGCTACCCTACGGCCCCCAGCTTAGATTCTCCCTCACTTCAAAACCCTGAACTCGTCCAGCCTCTCGGCCCCGGTGAGCTCCCGGGCGCTGCCCTCCCTCACGGAGAGCTCTAGGAGCCCCTCGCTGTTCACCAGGAGCAGGGGCTCCCCGACCTCGGCCTCCGCATAGGTCTTCAGGAAGGGCACAACGCCGCCCCATTTGCCGACCCGCACCCTGTAGCGCCTCCCCAGCTCGAGGCTGGGCCTCCTGATGTTGGAGATGACGTTCCCGAAGGAGTCTATGTGGATCACGCTCCCCTCGCAGGAGTCTATTCCGCAGCTCCCCCATCTCACCGGGAGGAGGATGATATCCCTGGTTTCCTTACCCAGTTCCTCGGGCTTTTTCCCGAGGCTGAGGAGCGCGGCCACGGGGGCGAAGACGTCCCTGCCGTGGAACGTGGGGTCCGCGTTCGGGAACCTGGACATGTCGATCTCCCAGGCCCTACAACCATCGTGCCAGATCAGGGTGAACACACCGTTGTCCGGGCCCACGTAGAACTTCCCGTCGCACTCCAGTAATATTCCCCTCCTCGGACCCCCGACTCCCGGGTCCACGACCACGACGAAGATGGTACCTTTGGGGAAGGCCCTGGAGGCCCCGGCCAGGACATAGGCCCCATGGAGGACGTCGAACTTCCTGATCCCGTGACAGACGTCCACCACCCTGACCTCGGGGTTTATGCTGAGGGCCGCACCCTTCATGGCCCCGGCGTAGTGGTCCTCGTACCCGAAGTCGGAGATGAACGCTATGATCAAGCGAAACCCACCTCCCATCCCCTGTCCTCCTTCCTCTTCTTGGCCTGGGGTGGAACGGGGAGCGGGACGGGCGGGGGTAGGTTCAGGAACTTGGAGAAGACCACTGCGTCTGGGATGCATATCCTGGCCAAGGTTGTGTGGATCTGGACCATGGCCTCCTCCGGGATCTTGCCCTCCCTCAACCATTTCTTCCTGAGGCCCTCCTCCACGTCCTCGACCTTGAGGTAGCCGTCCAAGCGGAGCATGCCCAGGTTCCCGTACTGGACGTGGAGGCTGAAACGCACCCTGAAGGAGCCGTCCGGCTGGGCCTCGTAGGCGATGACGTTCATCCTGACGTCAACCCTGAGGCCCTTAGGCGGGGGTACCTCGAACCTCTCCCCCTCGATCTTCGAGTAGCCGGAGAAGCCGATCTTCACGCGGGAATAAGTGGACGGAGGTTTAAGATGCTCTCGATTTCCCCTTTTTCTCCCTCCTGATGCGGTCCTCCAGGATCTCCATGGCCTCCTTGAGGGCTATCATCGGGTTCCAGTCGCTCGACCTGGCGGTGTACACCCCCTTGGTGGTCACGAGCTTCACCCTCACCTCGTAGAATGCTTCTGTTCCGCTCTTCCTGGTTGCCTCGAAGTGGACGCTCAGGGAGGTGGGGATTCCCGGGCCCATCTTGCCCAGCCTGGTGATGAACGGCTGAAGCCTCCTGTAGATCTCGTCGTAGACCGTGGGGTGCTCGATGTGCAGTCCCGTGATGGTCACGTACACCCTCCTCCCCTCGTGGGGCTCGACCAGGAGGTCCATGAGGTCCGACGTGGCTATGACCCCCACGGGCCTCTCATCCTCGTCCACCACCACGCAGATGTCCGAGGAGAAGCGCTGCATGAGCTCGACGACCCTGCCGAGGGAATCCTCGGGCCTGCAGCTCGCCACGGGCACGGCCACGGAGCCGCAGGTGACCTTCGGGGAAACGCTCTCCCCGGAGACCTCGCCCATGGTCTGCCTCTCCCTCTCCCTCCACAGGGCCCTAGCTGCGTCGTCGATCCTGACCTGGCCCAGCAGGGACCCACTCTCCTTGACGACGGGGATCGTGAGCTCCCCAAGCCTCTGCATGAGCTCGATGGCCCTGACCACCGGGTCGTGCTCCGAGACGTAGATTGGGTTCTCCGTCATGACCTCCGCGGCCGCCTTCTCGGCCAGGGGCTTTATGCTGGGGAGGACGGATATGAGGGACTCCCGCGTCACGAGGCCGAGGAGCCGCCCTCGCCTGTCCACGACAGGGATCGCCCTGAGGCCGTTCTCGACCATTAGCTCGACGACTCTCGTCAGGGGCTCGTCCTCCCTCACCCTGGGAGGGGAGAGCATCACGTTCTCCACCTTGGCTGTGGGGGCGAGCGACCTCCTCCTCAGGAGGGTCTTGTAGCTGAGGTATCCGACGAGCTTCCCCCTGCCGTCGACCACCGGGAGCTCCCTTATGCCCTGCCTGGCCATGAGGGCAATGGCCTCCGAGAGGGACTGGCCGATCTCCGCCACCGCCTTGGGCTTGACGACGACGTCCTGGATCGAGAACCTGTCCAGCAGCGCCACGGTTAGGGAGCGCGGTTCGTCCTATTAACGCTATCCGAAGAGCCTCTCGAGGAGCCACTCGGGGTCGAAGGGGACCAGGTCGCCGAGCCCCTGCCCCGTTCCCAGGAAGAAGATGGGCTTGCCGGTGGCGGCGGCGACCGAGATGATGGAGCCGCCCTTCGGGTCCGCGTCCACCTTGGTGAGGATGGAGCCGTCGATACCCACGTGCTGGTGGAAGGCCCTCGCCTGCTCGACGGCGTCGTTCCCGGCCAGGGCGTCGCCCACGAACACCGTTATGTGGGGCTTCGCCACCCTCTTGATCTTCGCCATCTCGTCCATGAGGTTCCTCCTGGTCTGCATCCTCCCGGCGGTGTCTATGAGGACAGCGTCCCTGCCCCTGGCCCTAGCGTGCTGGATGGCATCGTAGGCCACAGCTGCTGGATCCGCGCCCTGTGAGTGCTTGATGACCCTCAGACCGAGCCTCCTGCCGAGCTCCTCCAGCTGCTCTATCGCCCCCGCCCTGAAGGTGTCGGATGCCGAGAGCACCGGGATTTCGCCCCTATCCAAGATGAGCTTTGCGACCTTGGCCACGGTAAGGGTCTTGCCCGTTCCGTTGACGCCGAGGAAGAGTATGACCACCGGCCTGGGGGAGGACTCGTAGAGCTCCCAGAAACCGGGTGCTTCGGGGCTGAGGATCCTCCTTATCTCCTCCTTCAGGGCCTCCTCCACCACCGTCCCGGGGTCAACCCCGAACCTCACCCTCTTCCCCAGGAGGGCCTCCTTCACGGCCTCCCTGAGCCTGTCCACGACCTCGAGGGCCACGTCCCCCTCCAGGAGGGCCATCTCCAGCTCCCATAGGAGGTCCTCTATCCTCTCCTCGGTGAGCTTCCTCCCCAGGTGGGAGGCGAAGGGCTCGGAGGAGGCCCTACTTCTCAGGGCCTTTAGCCTCTTCCGCAGGGACTCGAACATAGGACAACAGGGACCTGTACTCGACCGCGAGCTGGGCCAGGCGGTCGTTCACACCGTCCAGGGCCTCCCTGAGGACCCTGATCCTCTCCCTGAGCCTCCCGATGACCTCCTGCACAGGGTGGGCGACGTAGACGTTGCTTCCCGCGTAGTAGAGGACCTTGTCCCTCGGGCCCAGGGTGGCCCGGAGGAGGACCCCCCTGCCCAGGGGGACCATGGCCTCCCCGCCCCCCTCCGGCAGGGCCTCGAGCCCCCTGATGATGTCCTCGGCCTCGGCAATGCTCCCCTCCAGAAGCCTCCTCTGCTCCTCCAGGCTTCCTATGAGTTCCTCGTACCTCGCGAGCAGGGCCCTGAGCTGGACTTCATCCACGGCCGGACACCCCGAAGTGGTACCTTACAACGGGATCCTCAGACTCCGACGGGTCTATCTCCCTAACCTCCCTGATCGCGATCTGCCTCCTCTTGAGCCTGTGTTTGCTCCCGAGAATGGAGAGGACCTTTTCGGTGGCCTGCTCCTCGCTCTCGGCCACCACGTCCTTGGTGAACTTCTGCCACCTACCATCTTCGAAGTACATTATCCCGGAGACCCTGAAGGCCTTCACGGCCCAGAATTGGGG
>QMSR01000014.1 GCA_003649695.1 Thermoplasmata archaeon | reverse complement strand
GCCTCCCTGGCGGCATCACCAGCGCTCGCGAAGACCGCATCAAGGACGTCCGAGTCCAAACCCTCCTCGGCCACGAGGGATATGGCCAGGGCCCTGGGCTCGGCCCCCATGACCGAGAGGTCGTTTACGGTGCCGCACACGGAGAGCCTCCCCAGGTCCCCGCCGGGGAAGAATATGGGCCTCACCGTGTAGGAGTCTATCGTCAGTGCGACGCCGCCGACCACGGACGCATCCTCGAGCCACCTCAGCGGCACCTCACCCTCCCCCACGCCGTGGAGCTGGGGAAGCAGGGACCTTATGAGCTTCTCCATCTCTGAGCCACCGCCGCCGTGCCTCAGGTTTAGCTTCACGGTGGTGCAGCCCTCATAGGTATTAAGAGGGATTTGGTCCCGGATGATCATAAGGATCTGGGGGGTCGTCCAGGGCGTCGGTTTCAGGCCCACCGTCTACAGGCTGGCTAAGAGGCTGGGCCTCAGGGGCTACGTGAGGAACCTCGGGGGAATGGTGGAGATCTGCATAAACGGCGACGCCCGAGAGTTCCTCGACCTCCTGGTGAGGGAGCTGAGGCCGCCCGCGAAAGTGGAAGGTTACGAAATATTGCCCGGGGAGTGCGAGTACCGGGACTTCGTCATCCTGGAGAGCGGCGGGGAGCCAGGGATGATCCCAATTCCCCCGGACCTCGCCATATGTGACGAGTGCCTGAAGGAGCTGTTCGACCCAAACCACGAGAGATATCTCTATCCCTTCAATTCCTGCACCAACTGCGGTCCCAGATTCTCCATAACCCTGAGAGTACCCTACGACAGGGCGAACACCACCATGGGAGTGTTCCCCCTAGAGGGCAAATGCCTCAGGGAGTTTACGGACCCCAACAGCAGAAGGTTCCACCACCAGGCGATCAGCTGCCCAGGTCAGGGACCTAGATACTTCCTGCTTGACAGAAACGGTCTGGAGGTTCACGGAAACCCGTTCGAGATTGCGGCAAAGATGCTGGAAGGGGGTTCCATAGGCATCATGAAGTCCTGGGGCGGCATGCACGTGATCGCTAGGATCTCGGAGGCCAGGAGGCTGAGGATCCTCTTGGGCAGGAAGCAAAAGCCGTTCGCGGTGATGTTCCGGGATCTGAGGACCCTGGAGAAATACGCGAAAATCTCGGAGGAGGAGAGACGGATCCTCCTCTCCAGGGAGAGGCCCATCGTCCTGCTGAGGAGGAGGGACCGGGGAGCCCTCGAGGAGATAGCCCCAGGGTTGCCCTACATCGGGGCCTACCTCCCCTACTCAGCCGCGCATCACGTCCTGTTCCATCACTTCACCGAAGACGCCCTCATCATGACCTCCGCCAACCCTCCAGGCCTGCCAATGGTGATCAAAAACGAAGATGCCCTCAAGATGAAGGCTGATTTCTACCTCCTCCACGACCTCGACATCGCCAACAGGGTGGACGACTCTCTGGTCAAGATCGTGGGGGGGAAAACGGCCTTCGTGAGGAGGTCCAGGGGGTTCGTTCCCCGACCTCTCCCCTTCCGGGTGCAGGGTAACTGCATTGCTGTGGGGGCTGAGCTGAACAACGTCGGTGCCGTCTCGTGGAAAGGCAGGGTTTACGCCACCCAGCACATTGGGGATTGCGATAACCCGGAAACCCTCCGATTCCTCGAGGGGGCGATCACCCGCCTAATGGAGATGGCCGGTGCCGGAAACCCAGAGTGCGTCCTCATGGACCTACATCCGAGGTACAACAGCAGGATGGTGGCCCGGAGACTCGCCGAGAGGCTGGAAGTGGAGGCCATCGGGGTCCAGCACCACTTCGCCCACGCGGCGGCCCTGCTCGCCGAGACGGGCGTCGAGGAAGGCGTGATAATCGCCATGGACGGCACCGGATACGGCCTCGACGGCGCCGCCTGGGGTGGAGAGGTGATCAAGGTCGAAAACGGAAGATTTCAGCGCATAGGTTCCCTCTCTGAATTCCCCTTGGTCGGCGGCGACCTGGCCGTCAGATACCCCAAGAGGACCGCTTTTGGGCTCTTCAGGGCGGCCGGCCTCGAGCCCCCCTTCGAGTACCCGGAGCTCTGGGACAGAGCCCTAAAGCTCGCCCCCAGGTCCACCTCCATGGGCCGGTTCCTCGACGCCCTCTCATTCCTCTACGGTGTCTGCGACGAGAGGACATACGAAGGGGAGCCGGCAATGAAGCTTGAGCGCCTCCTGCTGGAGGAAAGGTGGGATTCGGGGCCGGAGCCGGAGATAGGGTATGCCGGCGGGAGAAAGGTTGTCGAGCTCAGACCCATCATGGAGTACGTGTCCGAGGGGGGAAGTGCTGCGGGTGCCGTAAAGGCGGCGCTGGACGGACTGCTGGAGATCGCGCTGGACGAGGGGATGAGGATAGGCGTGACAGGCGGAGTCGCCTACAACGTCCCAATCGTGGAGTATATGAAAAAGAGGATTCCCGACCTCATCGTGCACAGCACGGTGCCACCGGGTGATGCGGGCATCGCCGTGGGTCAGATAGCCTACCACTCTATTTCCTCGCGCTGAGGGCGAATATCGGGATCGACAGAGCGGCCATCGAGGCCGAAAAGGCGAGGGCCATCCATGGAGCCCTGGACCAGAGGTAGCCGAAGACCGTGTTGCCAGCCAGCAGCGACAGACCGCTGCTGAGGTGCATTATCCCCATGCCCTGCCCGTACGCCCCGTGCTCCGTGATCAGCGCGGTTGCGGCCCTCCTTCCGACCTCGAAGAACGCCATGAAGACGCCGTAGAGGGAGACAAAGAGTGCTACCTGGAACATGCCGAGGCCGAGGGAGGCCACCAGCAGGTCCATACACAGCAGGAAGGCGGCGGTGACGATCAGGGAGTTCCTGGGACCGAGTGCGTCCAGCATCCGGCCGAAGGGGTAGGAGGAGGCGGTGTACAGGACGTTCTGCAGGACGAAGAAGAGCATGACAACGGTGAGCCTCCCCCTGACGTCGACGAGCAGCCTGGCCGACTCGCCGAAGACCGCGATCAGGGGGAAGGCTATGCTGAATACCCCGGCTGAGAGCACGCTGATTCCCAATATGTATCTCCAGTTCGCTGCCCTGAAGGTCTGGATAATGGGCACTCTGCGGCCGTACCTTGGCTCCTCCGGTACCCCAAGGCCGAGGATGAGTACGGCGATGACGCTGGGTATCAATGCGAAGGCAAAGACCCCCCTGAAGCCGAAGGCGTAGAGGAAGGGTATCGCGAGGAGGGGGCCAACGACGGCCCCCGCCTGATCCATGGCCCTGTGAATGCCGAAGATCCTCCCCTTCTCCCCCTCAACCGAGGCGAGCATGGCGTCCCTAGGAGAGGTCCTGATGCCCTTGCCCAGCCTGTCGCCGAGCCTGGCGGCAATGACGGCCTTCAGGGCGGCGGCCCCGGGCAGGTACGTGGAAAGCAGGAAGAGTGACTTGAAGGCAGTGGAAAGGCCGTACCCGAACAGGGCCCCCTTCTTCCTGCCCCAGAACCTGTCGACCAGCGGCCCGGAAAGGCCCTTCAGGACCGACGAAATGAACTCGGCGAGCCCCTCAACGATCCCGAGGCCGTAGGCCCCGAGCCCCAGAAAGTAGTAGAGATATACGGGAAAGACGGACATAATGGACTCCGTCGAGACGTCCGTGAAGAAGGAGGTTAGGCCTAGGACCCAAACCTTCCTCGGTATCCTCCCCACAGCTGAATATGTGTTCCATAAGTTATATAGAAAATGGGGAATTCCAGGACGTGCGGGATCTCAGGGATAGACTGATGGAGATAAACGTTGAGAACTACGGGAAAATAGCAGAAGAAATCCTGGAGTCCGATGAGCTACGGATCAGGCTTGAGGAGATCCTGAAGAAGGAGGAAGACCAGAGCGTCCTCATCGGCGCCATGCTGGCGCTCTGGGAGATGTGGAGGAGGAAGCCGGAGTCGATCCTCCCCTACCTGCCGCTCTTGGCCGCCAGGGCGGGCTTCCACCTGAGGCCCGTCAGGGACTACGCAACGACCGTGATGCTCAAGTTGGCCGAGACCCACCCCCAAGAGGTGGCCAAGTACGCCGAAACCGTCATGCACAGGTTCGACGGCGACCCCTACGAGCAGGACGACGCCGTCAGGTTCCTCGCCCTCATCGCCGACAGAAGACCAGACCTGGTGAGGAGGTACAAGGAGAAGATCCTCGAGCTCTCCAAGAGCTCCAACCCGCTACTCAGGCTACACGCCTCCAGGCTGGTGAAGAGGTTAGGACTCTCTCGATCCTGAGCAGGGCCTCCTTCTCACGGATGGGTCCGGAAAATCCGCCCAATCCCCCCTTTGCCAGCACCCGATGACAGGGCACTATGGGTGGAAAGGGATTGACCGCCAACGCCCTACCGACCGCCCTTGGCGAGGTTCCCAGGGCCGAAGCGACCTCCCCATAGGTTACAACGGTACCTGGGGGGACGTGCTCTACGAGCCATAGGTAGAGCCTCCTCTGAAACCGCGTCAGACCGCTGAGGTCCAGCTCCTCCACCAGCCTTCGTGGATCACGCCAGTAGAGGTTCGTGACTTCTTCTATGCGGAACGCCCTCGATCCCCTCCGCTCGAGGATATCCTCAAGCCAGGAAAATGCCGCCGCGTAGGATCTAGTTGAGAAGGAAGAGGCGATTATGCCCCCGCGGCCGAAGGCTGCCAGGACCACTACCTCAGCCTCACCCTCTTTAGGGCGCCTCCGCATCTCGGACACCTTCCAGGATCGTGGAAGTATATCCTGCCGCAGGAGGTGCACCTGTAGCCCCAACGAAACTTCTTCTTAATCCCCCCGGTGAATAGGGGGCGAAACGGAATGCCTAGGTGCCTGCAGACGTTCTGGATGGAGTAGTCGTCGGAGACCACCTCACCCCCGAGGTCCAAGGCGAGGGCAACGACCTCCTTGTCGGCCCTGGAGAGGGAATCGCCGGTATCCGATACCGCTTTCTCCACGACGGCCAGGGACGCCCTCGAGGGCGATAGGACGCTGAGGGTGGGGAGGGCGCTGAGCCTGAATCTGCCCTCCCTGCTTCTGACCTCCTCCACGACCCGTGGGACCGTGAAAAGGGGTGCGCCGGTGGGTAGGTCCCCGGGCCTCCAGCCGAGAAGGAAGAACGTGGCGTCGAGGACGAGGGGCCTCAGGCCCTCTGGCTCCTCCTCTGCCGCATGAGCCTCCTCATCCTCTTCTTCCTCCACTTCCACCTCATCTTTCCCCTCTTCTTCCAGTTCCTGGAGCTCCTCTTCATTCCCTCGCACCATATGCCGATGCACTACTTAAATCATCATTATTTCAAGACTCCCTCCTCTATAGTCCGGGATGCCAGTTACGAACTTCACGGAGGCCGATGTAACCCTCGGGATCGTCAGGGAGTTTGCGTCCTTCTTCGCTGAGTGGGCCGAGCCAGACGTGGTTGTGGTGGGCGCGGGGCCGGCGGGCCTGGCGGCGAGCCTGAGGCTATCCAGGAGGTACAAGGTCCTGGTGCTGGAGAGGGGCCTGGGCGTGGGAGGGGGGATCAGGGGAGGAGGCATGCTCCTCCCCTTCGCGGCCGTGGAGGAGGGCGAGGCCTCGGATCTCCTGTCCTCCCTGGGCACCAGAATGGTCAGGAGGGGTAAACTCTACTTCCTCAGCGGCCTCGAAGCAATGGTCAGGCTCGCGAAGGCGGTCCTCGACAACGGGGCCTTTATCTGGACAGGAGTACACGTTGAGGACCTCATCGTGAGGGGGGAGCGCGTGTCCGGAGTCGTGATCAACTGGACTCCCATCGCGGACTCGGGCTGGCACGTAGACCCCCTCATGATCCCCTCGAGGGCCGTCGTCGACGCCACGGGGCACGACGCATTCCTCCTCAGGCTCCTCGAGAAGAGGGGAAGGCTGAGGCTCAGGGGGATGGGTTTCATGGACGCCCCCACCGGGGAGGAGGAGGTGGTCGAGGCGTCGGGCAGGGTCGTCGAAGGGCTCTACGTGGCCGGAATGGCCGCCTCCGAGCTCAGGGGAACGCCGAGGATGGGGCCCGTTCTCGGGGGGATGATCCGCTCGGGCCTCAGGGTGGCCTCCGCCGTGGAGGCTGACCTAGGATGAGGCACCCGGTCGCCCTCACCATCGCGGGCAGCGACTCCGGGGGAGGAGCGGGTATCCAGGCCGACCTGAAGACCTTCGCCGCCCTCGGGGTCCACGGGACAACGGCCATAACGGCCCTTACTGCCCAGAACACCTACGAGGTGACGGGAGTCCTCGAGGTCCCGCCTGAGTTCGTGGTCGAGCAGATCATGGCCGTTCACAGAGACCTCGGAATCGACGCCGCGAAGACCGGAATGCTGTCCAATTCCGGAATTATCCACGCCGTCTCGAACACGGTCGAGGACCTGGGGCTCCCCCTGGTAGTGGATCCGGTTATGGTGGCGAAGAGCGGAGCGAGGCTGCTGAGGGAGGACGCCGTCGAATCCCTTAAGGAGGAACTCCTGCCCAGGGCGCTGGTCGCCACGCCAAACCTGCCCGAGGCGGAGGTGCTGCTGGGCTCCCCCGTAGGAGACCCAGCGGAGGCCGCCCGCGAGATCTCAGAGAGGTATGGGACGCCGTACGTCGTCGTCAAGGGCGGTCACGCGCATGGACCGACATCCACGGACATCCTTTATTTCAGGGGCAACGTGGTGAGGCTCTCGCTGCCCAGGATCGAGGGTGGTTGCACCCACGGTACCGGATGCTCCTTCTCCGCCGCCATCACCGCCCTGCTCGCCAGGGGGAGGGACCCCGTTCAGGCCGTTGCCCTTGCCAGGGAGTTCATCCAGACGGCCATCGACTACGCGCCCGTTAGGCAGGGAAAGGGGAGCTGCCCCGTGAACCCGACGGCGTGGCTCGAGATCCCGGCCCAGCGCTGGGAGGTCTACGACAACATGGCGAAGGCACTCCGGTTCGTCCTCTCCGAGCCCCTGTTCGCGAAGGCCGTGCCGGAGGTGGGCATGAACCTCGCCATGTCCCTGGACTGGCGCTATGCCAGGGGGCCAGATGACGTGGCGGCCGTCGACGGCAGGATTAGGAGGGGCAGGGAGGGCCTCGTGGCGGGACCCATAAGGTTCGGCGCCTCCTCCCACCTCTCCTCGATCATCCTGACGACCATGCAGGTGTTCCCGGAGATCAGGGCCGCCATGAACATCTCCTACTCCGAAGAGGTCGTGGACAGGGCACGGAGCCTGGGACTAAGGGTGGCAAACTACGACAGGAGGGAGGAGCCTCCGGACATCAAGGCGTTGGAGGGCATGTCCGTCAGGTGGGGGGTCTACAGGGCAGTCCGGGGCGGAGGAGAGCCCCCCGACCTCATATACCACCTCGGCGACCTGGGCAAGGAGCCCATGATCGTCGTGCTCGGTAGGGACGCGATCGAGGTCGTGGGGAAGGCCGTCAGGATCCTCTCAGGGACCTCAGCTCCCTGAGGGAGACCCTGAGGATGGGTATTGAAAGTAAACCTAGCGGAATCTCCAGCTCCGCGAATACGCCGGGGTCGAACCCTCCCGCGGAGCCGAAAAGGCCTACCTTTACCAGGTGATCGAGGAACTCGGCAAACCCCAGGAGAAGCTCCAGGATCGAGAGGGATAGGGATAAGATAGATGCGACCAGGAGGATCGCATGGAACTCAAGGCGAGGGCCCGACCTCCAGTAATAGTAAGATGACGCGTAGAGGATACCTACCGTGAAGAGGGGGATGAAGAGGCCGAGGGAGGATGGGGCGGGCAACGGGCCCAGGGAGCCGAGGACCGGGCCGCCACCCCACCTGTCGGCGGCCCAGTTGAGTAGGGAGGTCAGGGCAAGCGTTAGGTATGCTACGCCGAGCAGGGTCGCCAGGATGCTCCTCAACCTCAAAATACCAGACCCCCTAGGGCCACGACCAGGAGGGCCAGCAGGTACGCCAGCGCCATCTGATAGAGGACCGTGAGGATGGCATACTTGGTCCCGAGCTCGCTCCTTATGGCGGCTATCGTGGGTATGCAGGGCACGTAGGTGAGGGAGAAGACCATGAAGGCGAAGGCCTGGTGGGGGAGGAGCATGGAGCTTAGCTCCCTCATCAGGGCCACTCCGCCTTTACCGAAGGCCAGGGAGAGCGTCGAGACCACCACCTCCTTGGCCAGGAAGCCGTAGATGAGGGCGGCGGCCAGCCTCCAGTCCCAGCCAAGCGGCCTGAGGAGGGGCTCCAGCTTCATGCCCATCCAGGCGACCCAACTCTTCGCCATCAGGGAGGGATCCTCAAAGGCCCCTGGTCCTATGTAGCCGGAGGGGCCGGTGACCGACATGATCCATATGACGATGACGGAGCCGAAGATCACGGTCCCAGCCTTCTCCAGGAACTTCCTGGTCCTAATCCAGGTCTTCATGAGGACGTTCCTGATCGAGGGCACCATGTATGGGGGCATCTCCATGATGAAGCCGGTCGTTGGCCCCCTAAAGGCCGTCCTCCTGAACAGGTTCGCGACGAGGGCAATGACCCCAATGGAGATCACGTACATGGATGCGATCACCGCGCCGCGGAAGGAGGAGAAGAAGGCGGCCGAGAAGAGGAGAAAAATTGGGAGCCTGGCGGAGCAGGGCACCAGGGGCAGGACCATGGCCGTGACCTTCCGGTCCCTCTCGTCCTCGATGTTCCTCGTGGCCAGGATGGCGGGCACGTTGCAGCCGACCCCCAGGATGATGGGGATGATGGATTTGCCTGAGAGACCCAGCCTGTACATGATCTTGTCCATGATGAAGGCGACCCTCGTCATGTAGCCCAGGTCCTCCATGGCCGAGAGCAGGAGGAAAAAGAAGGCTATGTTCGGCAGGAACACCAGGAGCGTGCCGAGGCCGTTGAGTATCCCGTCGGACACGAGGGACCTGAGCCACTCCGACCCAATGTGGGCCTCCGCTAGGCCCGAGAGATAGTCGGAGAAGAGCCAGTCAATGGCGTCCACGAGGGGAGCTGTGAGATCGAAGGCTATGCGGAAGGCGAAGTAGAGCATGGTCAGGAGAATCGGAATGCCGAAGATTTTGTGGGTCACCACGTAGTCCAGGACCTCCGTCATGGTGAAGCTCGGCCTCCTGGCAGTCCTGACGACCCTGGACACGACGTCCATGACCACCGCGTGCCTCCTCTCGACGATCGCGTCCTCTGGGTCGGCCCCAAGCCTGCGGGAAAGGTCCTCTTTGATCCCCCTGATCCTCTCGCAGGCCTCTTCCCCGAGGGCCTCCCTCACCCTCTGCAGGTAGTCCGGATCCCCCTCCAGGAGGCGGATGGCGAGCCACCTCAGGGGATACCTCTCCTCCAGGGGGGTACCTGCGAGGATGGCCTTGATCTCGTCTATGGCCCTCTCTACATCCCTCCCGTAGCCGATCCTGAACTTCGGCACCCCCTTGGACTCCGCAACGGACAGTATGGCCCTCCTCAGGGCCTCGAGGCCGACCCCCTTCGTGGCTATGGTCGGCACGACGGGAACGCCTAGGATCCTCCTCAGGCCCTGGACGTCTATCTCGATCCCCCTGTCCTCCGCCAGGTCCATCATGTTCAGGGCGATGACCAGCTTCGCTCCGGCCTCCAACAGGGAGACCGTGAGGTAGAGGTCCTTCCCGAGATTGGAGGCATTCACTATGTTCAGGACCACGTCGGGCCTCCCTTCCACTATGAAGTCCCTGGCAATCCTCTCGTCCACGGAGAAGGCGGAGAGGCCGTAGATGCCCGGGAGGTCCACAACTTCGAACTCCCTTCCCAGGAACCTGTACCTGCCCACCTTCTTCTCGACCGTGACCCCGGGCCAGTTCCCGACCCAGGCCTTTCCCCCAGTTAGGGAGTTGAAGATGACCGATTTACCAACATTGGGATTCCCGACCAACGCGACTACGTGCGTCATGCCTCCTCCACCAACACCCTCATCGCGGTACCGAAGCCCAGGGAAATCCTGTAGGAGCTGCTAGCAGAGGGGCACAGGGTGCGGAATGGACAGCCCTTGCAGGCCTCCTTCGTGGCCAGGACCTCGACCATCACAGGACCCCTGCCCGTGGACCTGACAACCCGGACCCTGCTCCCGGGATAGATGCCGACGTCCGCGAGCCTGCGCTGAAAGCCCGGGCCTCCCCTGACCTCCACCACGACGCCCTCCCTGCCCTCCCCTAGGAAGGCCAGGGGCAGCCTCCGGGCTCCCTTGATCATCCCGCAAACCTCAATGCCCGGAAAATATTAACCTAATCTGTACAAATTTGAACATTTGTGCATATGCACATTTAGAGTTCTTCGACCTCTATGAGGGAGGCCTCCTTCTTCCTGATGCTGAGGAAGGTCCCGTTGAGCTCGACATCCATGGGGTCTCCCAGGGGGGCCTCGCCCAGGATCCTCAGCCTCGCGCCGGGAACCAGTCCCATGTCCATGATCCTCCTCTTCACCATGCCCCTGCCCAGGATCCTGAGGACCCTGTAGCTCTTCCCCGGCTCCCCCTCGCTCAGCTTCACGATGGGTGAAATTTTGTGCCTAATTAAAAGAAGAGTCTCCTCAGTTGTGCCTTTTGATACGCTTCTGCAAACGTCATTTACCGTTTCGTACTTCGGGAGGTATCGATCTCGAATCAAAGGATAATAAGCGCGTTTGTCAATAACGGTATTTGGCGCAAACTCGTACCGGATAGCCGTAGTATCCGTACGGGGTGCACCTCCAGCGCCCGCAGACGGATCCCGTGACCTTCTAGTCGTATGAGAGAGTTATATGAACTCCCTTAGGCCTGAGGGGTAAATGTTCAACCACGCCTCCTCCCCGTCGAGTTTTCTATATGTTGCATTTGCTGTTTGGTGCTTCAGCAATATTTTGAACTCATTCCGAGGTTAGTTTGCCTATCATGCTCTTGTCGGTGGCCGGGATGAAAGTCCTGAATCTCAACCCTTGATACTTTTTCTTGAAAATGGCGGGCCCGGCGGGATTCGAACCCGCGCCACCGGCTTAGAAGGCCGGCGCCCTGTCCAGGCTAGGCTACGGGCCCCAATACCCCATGTGCGGGAATAAAGAACTTTTTCACTGCTTCATCTTCCGTCCGCCCATCTTCAGGTACTCGAAGGCGCTCAAGCCGGCCGTGGCCCCTTGACCAATGGCGACGGCTATCTGCTTGTAGCGGAAGTTCGTCACATCGCCCGCTGCGAAGACCCCGGGACGGGAGGTGTGCATGTACTCGTCCACGATGATGTAGCCCTGGTCGTCCATCTCCACGAATTCCCTGAAGGGCTCCGTGTTCGGTATCTCTCCGATGAGTATGAAGACGGCCTTGACAGGAATCTCCCTAGTCTCTCCGGTCTTCAGGTTCCTGACCCTCACAGCCTCGACGCTCTTCTCCCCGATAATCTCCTCCACGACGCTGTCGAGGACCAGCTCGACATTGGGCAACGACTTAAGCTGATTCACTATGTACCACTCGGCCCTAAACTGATCCCTCCTGTGGATCAGGTATATCTTGCGGACGACACCGGCTGTGTAGATGGCCTCCGATACCGCAGTGTTCCCACCGCCCACGATGGCCACGTCCATGCCGCGATAGAAGGCGGCGTCGCAGACGGCGCAGTATGAGACTCCCCTGCCCTGGAGCCTATCCTCCCCCGGGACGCCGAGCTTCCTCTCCCTCCTCCCGGTGGCGATGATCAGTGACCTGGCCTCTATCTCCGACCCGAAGTCCGTGATGACCCGGAAGATCCCGTCGTCCTCGTAGACCTCCTCGACCGACTCGCCCTCGAGCAGCTCAACGCCCAGGTCCACGAGCTGCTCCCTCAGGACCCTGGCGAAGTCCTCGCCGAAGATCTTCTTGATCCCTGCGACGTTCTCGATGTAGCCCGTGAGCTTCGGCTGCCCGCCGATCTCCGGGGCGATCACGATGGTCTTAAGCCCGCCCCTGAAGGTGTAGATGGCGGCGCTGACGCCCGCTGGGCCGCCTCCGAGGACGGCGACGTCGTAAACGGACATGCCGGGAAAATAATTGATGTTGTTTATATTCCGAATTGGCCAAAGTGGTCGTCGTCCTCAGCGGCAGGCCCAGGAGGCACTACCTGGAGCTTATCCTCGACCTGAGCAGCAGGACCAGGGGTCTGGTCAGGGTCACCTGGGGCGGGGCAAGGAAGGCGGACTTCTACCTGGATCCCGAAGGTATGGAGGTCGAGAGCACGTTCTTCGACGAAGTCCTACGAAGGGCCCTCATGGGGAGGGAGGACATCGTCTTCGCTGTAGGCCCGCCCGAGGGCTTCGGGGAAAGGCCGAAAAACGCCATTTCCCTGGGGAAGCTCACCATGCAGCACGACCTCGCCGCCCTCGTGCTGGTGGAGCAGCTATACAGGGCCTACTGCAGGATGAAAGGGATACCCTACGAGAAGTGATCATTTCCAGGTGCTCGGGTATACTCCGGGGCGCATGAAGGTTCTCTCGTTCCTGACCGCGATCCCGCTCCCCTCCTCCACCATCTCGGCCGAGGTCATCAAGGCCTTGCCGACCATGACAAGCTCACCCTTAAGCGTCAGGACGGCGACCCAGTCCCCCCTGGAGACGCCCTCGCTCACCTTGACGATCCCCCTCACCGAGAGGTCGGCCCCGTGGGCGAGGGCGTCCACCGCCGTGTCCTTCACGATGACCTTCTTCATGTGCTCGACCATGAGCTCGGCGGGGTGTAACAGCCCCCTGAGCAGGGAGTCGTTCCCCAGCTCCCTGTACGCGTAGGAGGCCTCCAGGAGGTCCTGGAGCCTTACCGCCATCTCCTCCCCCATGTTGGCGGTCCTCGTCCTCCTGAGCTCCCTCAGGCTCGCCCCCGTACCCAGGAGCGTGCCCACGTCCCTGCAAATGGCCCTGATGTAGGTGCCCGACTCCACCACGGCCTTGAACAGGACGTATCTGCCCTCAATCTCGAGCACGTCGATCCTGAAGACCCTTCTAACCCTGGGCCTCCTGGAAACCGCGGACTTCACTGGAGGAACCTGGTAGATCTCGCCAACGAACTCCCTGAGGGCCTCCCGAACCGCCTTCTCAGGCGCGTCCGCATGGAGGACCATCAGGGCCACGTACTCCTTGGAGCCCAGGTGGACCATGTCCACCAGCCTGACGGCCCTCCCGAGGGCTACCGGCAGTACGCCGTGGGCGTTGGGGTCCAGGGTGCCAGCGTGGGCCGCCTTCCCGACGCCGAGCATGTCCCTGACCCACGCGCTGACCTGGTGGCTCGTCGGGCCCTGGGGCTTGTCCACGATCACCACGCCGAAGTCCAAGAGCTCCTCGACGGTCCTCTCACCCGGGGGCTTGCCCCACCTGGAGGGCAGGGCCTCTTCCTCCCTCACGTAGAAGGTCTCCAAGGCAGGGCCTCCAGGATCCTCTCCAGCACTCCCTCCGGGGAGAGATTCGAGGTGTCCACAACCAGGTCGTAGATCTCCTCCCTGGTTGGGTCCGCCCTGTAGTACGCCCAGTACCTGCTGAGTTCGGATCTCTCCCTCTCCGAGATGAGCCTCTTGGCCTCCTCCACGGGTATCCCGTCCCTCCTGGCCACCCTCTCAGCCCTGACCTCGAGGGGGGCTCTGAGGTAGACCTTGAACGCCCCTATCCCGGCCACCGTGGCCAGCCACCCTGCGAGCCTGGAGTCCACCACGGCCTCCCCCCTCCTCATCTCCTTTACCAGGGTGGCATCCAGGGCCCTGTCTATGGAGTCGTCCTCCTCCGCCAGCCTGGAGAGCTCCTCGAGGCTGAGCCCCCTCCTCCTGGCCTCCTCCCGGAACATGCTACCCCCGGATACGAGCCGCAGGCCCAGGCGCCTGGATAGCATCTTTGCAACAGTGGTCTTCCCCGCCCCCGG
>QMSR01000013.1 GCA_003649695.1 Thermoplasmata archaeon | reverse complement strand
TGGTGGGGGAGCTGGGGGTCGAGCTGGAGCCCGTGTGGGACCACGAGCTCTACCTGAGCGGCCGCTACGCCCCCTACGTGGCCAGGGCCCTGGAGCGGAGGGAAAGGATTGCGGGGATCATAACCGCCAAGACCGGGAAGCCCCTCCCCAGGGACTGGTTCCCGGTATTTGCGAGGTGCTCCGCCTGCGGGAGGCTGACCAAGAACGTCCTGGGCTGGGAGGGGGACAGGGTGAGGTACAGGTGCGAGTGCGGCCACGAGGGGGAGGCGTCCATATCCAGGGGCGAGGTGAAGCTCCTCTGGAGGGTGGAGTGGCCCGCCAGGTGGTCCCTCCTGGGCGTGGACCTGGAGCCCTTCGGGAAGGACCACGCGGCCGCAGGGGGGTCCTACGACACCGGCAGGGACATCGCCAGGGAGGTCTTCGGCAGGGAACCCCCCTACCCCGTGCCCTACGAGTGGATCGAGCTGAGGGGCAGGGGCCCGCTCAGCTCCTCAGCGGGCCTCGTCGTGGACCCGGGGGACGTGGTGAGGGCCTCGTCCCCCGAGATCACGAACTTCCTCATCCTCAGGGTCCACTACTCCAGACACATCTCCTTCGACCCCTCGACGGACATACCCAAGCTCCACGACGACTTCGACGAGGCCGAGGAGAGGTTCCACGCGGGGGAGGAGGACGACCTCACCAGGGCCTACGAGCTCTCCCTGACCCCCTCCTCGCCCAGGGTGAGGGTGCAGAGGGTCCCCTTCCGCCACCTGGTGCTTGTCGTCCAGCTCTCGGGGAGCTTCGAGGACGTGGTGCGCAGGCTCCTCAGGAGCGGGCACCTGAGGGAGCCGCTGCGGGAGGAGGACCTCAGGGAGCTCAGGAGGAGGGTGGAGGCGGTTCGCTTCTGGCTCGAGCGCTTCGCCCCCGAGGAGGCCAGGGTCAGGGTCCTGGAGGAGCCCCCGAGGCTGGAGCTGGGCCCGGGTGAGCTGTCCTTCATCGAGTGCCTCCTGAGGGAGTTCGGGGGCATCGAGTGGAGGGCGGAGGAGATCCAGTCCGCCATCTTCCGCTGCGCCCGCGGCACGGGCCTAGGCCCCCGGAGGGCCTTCCCCGTCCTGTACAGGATCCTCTTCGGCAGGGATCACGGGCCCAGGGCTGGCCCCCTGCTGGAGGAGCTCGGACGCGACTTCATAGTTTTAAGGCTCAGGACCTATGCGAAAGGGAGCTGAGTTGGAGGAAGGGTCCAGGAAGGTGCTGGTTGCGGCCGCCATCGCCGTCGCGGTCGTGGTTGCCTCGGTGGCGGCCGTCCTGCTGCTGCCCGGGCGGGGGAACCTCCCGCCCAGCGCAGTCATAGACAGCCCCGAGGACATGTCCAGCTTCCCGGTGGGCCAGGAGATCACCTTCTCCGCCGCATCCTCCTCCGACCCCGACGGGGAGATCGTGTCCTACGCGTGGGACTTCGGTGACGGGAACTCTACCGAGAGCGGGGAGCCCCAGGTCCAGCACTCCTACGCCTCCCCCGGCCTCTACAGGGTCACCCTGACGGTCACGGACGACGACGGGGCGACCAACAGCACCCACGTGAGGGTCGTCATCCTCAGCCAGCAGGAGCACACCGCAACGGTGGCCGACCTCTGGTCGGATCCGGAGTCCTTCTCCGGCATGGTGGTGAAGCTCGAGGACGTCGTCTTCGTTGAGGGGCTGAGCTGGAGCTTCTCCGTCGCGGACTCCGGGGATTACAGGACCTTCAAGGTCTACGTGGAGAAGGGGGCCGACGCGCCCTCCGAGATCTCGAAAGGGGACATCCTGGAGATCAGGGGGCTGGTGACCTACTACAGCGGGGGCGGATTTTGGGAGGTCAAGGTGAGGAACTCCACCTCGGACTACGTGAGGATCGTCGGCCATGGGGGAGAGACCTCCTACGCCAGGGTCCCCCTGGGCGAGATCGACCAGTACAGGTGGTGCCTCGTCGACGTGAGGGAGGTTGAGGTCACGGACGTTAAGGCCTCCTTCCTCTTCACGGTGTCCTCCGAGGGCAAGGACGTGGCGGTGTACGTGGAGAGGGGTGCGACGAGGCCGGCCACCATCTCGAAGGGGGACGTGGTGAACGTCACCGGCCTCTACACCTACTACAGCAAGGGCGGTTACTGGGAGATCAAGGTGCGGAATTCCTCGGCGGACGCCGTGGTCCTGGTGAGGGCCGCCGGGTACAGGGAGGCGACCATCTCGGAGCTCCTCTCAAGCCCGGAGGAGTACGATGGCAGCTCGGTGGTCGTGAGGAACGCCACCGTGGTCGAGGTCCTGCGCAGGAACCAGGAGGGGGTACCGTGGCTGTTCAAGGTCGCCCAGGGGAACGACTCCATCATGGTCTACTCCGAGAAGGGGGGCAACGTCCCTGCCGAGCTGAAGGAGGGGGACCTCGTCAACGTGTGGGCCCTCTTCACCTACTACCAGAACGGGAGCTATTGGGAGCTCAAGGTAAGGGCCGGGACCGAGGACAGGGTTGAGATCGTCGAGCACGGGGTCGTCGAGTACGTCCGGGTCGGGGTCCACCAGCTCCTCCAGGATCCCGAGTCCTACAACGGGACCAACGTGGCCGTCCTGAACGTGACCGTGGTGGAGGTGCTGAGGAGGAACGAGGAAGGAGTGCCCTGGCTCTTCACCGTCGGCTCCGAGGAGGAGAACGTGACCGTGTACGCCGAGGTCGGGGCCAACGTGTCCCCCGAGGTGGACGTGGGCGTTCTCGTGGACGTCTACGGGTACTACACCTACTACGCCCCGGGGGACTACTACGAGATCAAGATCCGCGCCGGGACCGAGGACAGGGTTTACCCGACGGCCCCATCCGGGTACAACAGGACCTCCGTTGGGGAGATCCTGGAAGACCCCGAGGCCTACATCGGCTCCTGTGTCCAGGTCGATGGGGCCTTCGTGTACGGGAAGCCGTACCTCTTCTACCTCGCAGACGAGGGTGGGAACAGGACCATCAAGGTGTACGTGGAGCCTGGGGGCACCAGGCCCCAGGACATCGGAAAGGGCGACGGCGTCCAGGTAAAGGGGGTGGTATCGGAGTACGAGGGGGAGATCGAGATCCTGGTCCGGAACGGGACCTCCGACTCTGTCCGCCTCCTGGGGAGGACGATGGAGACCTCCTACCTGCCCGTTCCGTTCGTAGACCTCTCCTCGAGTCCCGACGCCTACAACCACACCCTTCTCTCCACGGGTGGCCTCCAGGTCCTGGAGAAGGAGGCGCCCTACAAGTACGTCGTGGGTAACCTGACGGTATCCGAGTGGACGATGGTGCTCTACTACGAGAGGGACTCGGGGGCGCCGGAGCTGGAGGTCGGCCAGCCCATCGAGGAGGTCAGGGGCTTCTTCACCTACTACTCCCGCGGCGGGTACTTCGAGATCGTGATCAGGAACTCCAGCTCCGACCGCGTCGTCCCGCAGGGAGCGCAGAGGTACGCCTTCCACAGCCTGCCCGACCTCGTCAAGAACAGGACGGTCCTCAAGGGGAGCCTGGTGAAGACCAGGGGCTACGTCACAGGCTACAAGAACTCCAGCTACGGGACCCTCAGCTACTTCTACCTCACGAACGTCAGCACCGGCTACACGCTCAAGGTCTACGTGGGCAAGCTCCAGGTCCAGTGCAACGTGAGCTTCGGGGACCTGGTGGAGGTGTGGGGGCTCCTCACCGAGTTCCGGGGTGAGCTGGAGATAAGCGTCAGGCCCGGGACGGAGGACTCCTACGCCGTCGTGGGGCACGCGGAGATAGAGCTCCAGTACGCGCACCTGACCCTGTCGGAGCTCCTGGGGAACAGGGAATCCTACCTGTACACGCTGGTCTCCCTGGACGGCCTGACGGTGGAGGAGGTCCACAGCTCCTACATCATCGCCTCCTCCGGGGGCCAGACGATCGAGATCTACTTCGAGGCAGGCACCCCGTCCTGGATAAGCTCGGGTGACCAGATCTCCGTGAGGGGGCACTTCAAGCCGTACGACACCGGGGACGGCCTCATTTATGAGGTGGCCGTGAGGTCTAACAGTCCCGACGCGGCCTGGCAGGGGGTGGCACCGCCTTGGCCAAGGGGTATTGCCCTGTCTGCGGAAGATATGTAGGGCCCCTGACCAGGTGTCCCTACTGCGGGGCCGACATACCCAGGGAGAGGAGCTACATCCTCCTGAAGAGGCTGGCCGTGGTCCTGGCCGTGGCCGGCCTCCTCTCCCTCTGGGCCTACGCCTCCCACGTCCCGTACAAGAGGGTCTACCTCTCGGAGCTGGGGCCGACGTACAACTACGCCTACGTGAGGGTCGACGGTGTCGTCTCCTCCGTCCCCTACCTGGCTAAGCGCCCCGACGGGACCTACGCCCTCTACTTCGACGTCGACGACGGGACCGCCGTGGCCTCGGTGCACGTGTACCACACGGGCTACATGGCCCTGAGGAAGGCGGGGGTGACCATCATGCTCGGCGACAGGGTCTCCCTGGCGGTCCAGGTCAGGTTCCTGATGAACAGCTACTACCTGATCCTCAACGGCCCCTCCTTCATCCTGGAGCAGGAGAGGCCGGAGCCCGTGAAGGCCCAGGTCAGGGACGTGCTAAATGGGAAGTACGGCATCGGGACGTGGGTCAGCGTGGAGGGCGTCCTGACGGACGTGTCCTACCTCGAGGAGTACAAGTTCATCAGGGCGTACCTATCCCAGGGGGGCACGAGCATCATGGTCTACCTCCCGTTCAACTTCTGCGAGTACCTAGGTGAGGAGCCGGAGGAGGTCTTCGCCTACCTGAAGCTCCTAGAGGGTAGCAAGGTGCGCGTCGACGCCCCCTTGATGCTCTACGGATTCCCGACTGGCGGTGAGTGGGAGCTCGTGCCCGTTGTCCCACAGGGGGTGCAGCCGGCGTGAGGTGCCCCAGCTGCGGAAGGGAGATCCCGGAGGGCGTGGACGTCTGCCCCCACTGCGGCGCCAGGGTGACCAAGAGGCTGGGCATGAGGGCCCTCCTGGCCTTCTCCCTCGCCCTGATCCTGGTCGGGGGGGTGTACGCCGCCCTCTCACTTCAGGGTTACAGGACCTACGCCCAGATCGGGGATCTCTCGCGGAAGATGACCTACGCCTCCGTCCAGGTCTCCGGCATCGTCACGGGCAGCCCCAGCGTCTACCTGAACCCCAGGGGGATGGAGGGCATCTCCTTCACCATCTCGGACGGGACCGGGGAGCTCAGGATTAGGGTCTACGGGAAGGCGGCCCAGAGGCTGGTCGACTCCAGGGTCCTACCCTCCCTCGGGGACAGGGTGGAGGTGTCCGGCACCCTGCTATGGAGCAGCGCCGGCTACCTCTACCTGAGCGTGAACTACGCGGACGCGCTGGTCATAAGGGAGGACCTCAGGCACTTCCAGGAGTTGTCCATCACGCGCATCGCGTCGGCCAGCCCCAGCGAGCTGGAGGAGTACAGCATGGTGGAGACCACGGGGATCGTGACCTCCGTGAGGCCCATGGAGTACCTGGTCCTGTACACCCTAACGGACCCCGGATCCGGCAGCTCCGTGACCCTGGTCATGAACGGCCTGACGAGGTACGTCCTGGGCGACGCCAAGCTGGGCCTGGGCAACGGGACGGTCACCGTTAGGGGGGCCCTGAAGCTCTACGGGACCGAGTGGGAGGTCGAGCTCCTGACCGTCGGGGGCTTCGACGCCCCGGCCGCCGAGTACTCAGGGTCCCCGTCCTCGGACCCCTACTCCCTGGTCACGCTGGAGGGGGTGGTCGAGTCCCTCTCCGGCGACCCCTCCACCCTGCCCGCGCCCTTCAGCATGGTGGTCTCCGGGATCCCCGTGAACGTGGAGGCCTACGCGGGGAGGCCCCTGGACCTGGGGGTCGGGGACTCGGTCGTGGTCAAGGGCATCCTCCTCGAGGGCCCGGGGGGACGCTACGTCGAGGTTAGGGCCCTGACGATGGACGGTGTATGGGCATGATGGACCTGAACTTCGTTTTGGGCACCTACCTGTTCGCCCTCATAGGGACGGTGGCGGGTTCCCTGATATCCTCGCTCCCTGGATTGCACGTCTACAACGTCATAGGCTTCGCCCTCCTCTTCTACATCCCCATGGCGGAGCGCTTCCCGGTCCACCCCTTCATGATGACCGCCTTCCTGGTCGGGATGCTCGTCGGCTACGGCTTCGTGTTCACGGTGCCGACGGTCTACCTGCAGGCCCCCGACGACACCCTGGTGTTCAACCTCATGCCGGGGCAGAGGTACCTGACGGAGGGAAGGGGGCACGAGGCCGTGGTCCTGACCTCGCTGGGGGCCCTGCTGGGAATCCTCGCCCTGGTGGTCCTCGCCCCCCTGGTCATGCCATACCTCAAGCTCCTCTCGGACCTCCTGAACCCGCACCTCCACTGGATCATAGGCATGGTGATCCTCTACATCCTCCTGTCCGAGTTCCCGAAGGACTTCGGGAGGAGGAAGAAGATATCCGGCAGGCTGATCGAGGGGTGGAGCACCATCGCCGCCGGCTACCTCACCTTCGCCCTCAGCTCCGTCCTGGGCATAATCCTGTTCACCAAGACCCTCATCGAGCCCTCCAGGGCCTTCCAGAACCTCATGCCGGCCCTGGTCGGCCTGTTCGCAGCGCCCAACGTCATCCTGAACCTCATCTCCAGGAGGGAGGTTCCCAGGCAGGTCATCCAGAGGGACTTCGACGCCGACCACGAGGACCTCTTCAACGGGACCCTGAGCGGGGTACTGGGCGGGGGCTTCTCGGCCTTCATACCGGCGGTCACCGCCGGCATAGGGGGCCTCCTGGCGGGGCACGCGACGGCCCAGTGGGGGGACAGGTCCTTCATGATCTCGATGGGGGCCTCGAGGGTCGTGTATTACGTGGGCGCCGTCACCCTCTTCTTCATGCCCCTCATCCACGTCCGCAGGGGGCTGCTGGCGCAGAACATCGCCCTCTTCTACGCCCCCGAGACCCACGCCCAGTTCTACCTCTTCCTCTCCGCCATAGCCTTCTCCGCCATCGTGGCCTTCTTCATGACCATCCTCATCTCGCGCTTCCTGGCCAGGAGGGTCTCGGCCCGGAGCTACAGGATCGTTAGCGCCTTCACCTTCGCCGCCATCCTCGGGATCGTGTTCGGGATGGCGGGCTTCGTTGGGCTGGCCGTCTTCGCGGTGGCCGCCATGATAGGGATCATCCCCGTCATCTACTTCTCCAGGAGGAGCAACGCCCTCGCCGTGATCCTGGTCCCCATCTGGCTGAACATGTCTGGGTTGATGGACAAGGTGGTTCAGCTGCTGGGGTTGAGGTGAGATGAAGGGCTTCACGCACTACCTGACAGGTATAACGGCCGCCACCTTCTTCCTCTGGGCCGTGAGGTCCGCGGCCCTGGAGAAGAGCCTCATCATCCTCCTTGGGGGCTTCGCCGCGATCCTCGCGGACACCCTGGACTTCCGCATCAACAAGTACCTCTACAGGCACCACTACGAGGTGGACATGTACGAGGGGAACCTGGACCCGAGGATCCCCCTCAACGCCCTCCTCAGGGCCATGAGGGCGGCGTGGGAGACGGGCAGGAGGATAAACATCAAGTTCCACACCATAAAGCTCTCGAGCGACAGGTGGAGGCAGTACTCGATCCTCATTGACGAGGAGACCAGGATCATCAGGGTCAGGATAGGCCCCATCGTGACCACAGGGCAGGTCCCGTTCCCAGGCACCGAGCCCCCGGAGGAGAGGGCTGTGGCGGAGGTCGTCTCCCCATACCCGATAAAGTACGGCTACGACAAGGAGATCAACGTGGACATATTCTCCGGCCCCGACTTCGACATCTACCGCGAGGGGGACCACCTGATCTTCGAGTTCCTCCCCTGGCACAGGCAGTGGTCCCACTCCATCACCATGGGCCTCCTGCTGGCGCCGCTGGGCTTCCTCATCTACGGCTTCGGGAAGATGGGCTGGGTGGCCTTCTGGATCATAGCCGTGGGCTACTGGACCCACATCCTCACAGACCACTTCGGCCTCATGGGGAGCAACCTCTTCCCGCCCTTCACCCGCAAAAGGGTGCCGGGCTTCCACGTCACCAGGTCCATGAGCAAGCCGGCGAACATCTACACCAACTACACCAACGCCATGCTCATCCTATGGAACCTCAACGCCTTCTCCCCCAGCAGGATCTTCACCCTGCCCCTCGCGGAGTACGCGTACGCCAAGTTCGGGACCTTCGCCTCCTGGTATTTCTTCGGCCTCGTGAACTGGGTCGCCCTGTTCATCCTACCGCCGATCCTGGTCAGCTACGCCCTCCTGGTCCTCTACAGGCGCTGGTACTACGGCCCGCCGGAGGTCGTGGCGCCCGGGGCGGAGAGGGTGGAGGAGGCCCTCTCCGAGAGCGAGGAGTACCTGAAAGGGTAGTCTTAATTAAAAAGGAGTGATAATAGAATTCGAGTGGTGGAGTTGCCGGAGGAAAAGGTTAGTCCTGAGAAGCTGCTCCCCGAGGATGAGGAGCTGATCGAGTACCTCAAGAACCTCAAGCCCAGGATCAGGGTCCTGGGCCTCGGCGGTGCGGGTTCCAACACGGTGAACCGACTCTACGACATGGTACCCGAGGGCGTTGAGCTGATTGCCGCCAACACCGACGCCCAGCACCTCCTGACCGTCAGGGCCCACAGGAAGATCCTCCTGGGGAGGATGACCACCAGGGGCCTGGGGGCAGGGGCCAACCCGGACCTGGGCAGGGACGCCACCAGGGAGGCGATGGAGGCCTTGAGGGCGTCGATAGAGGGCTCGGACCTGGTGATCGTGACCGCCGGCCTGGGAGGGGGGACGGGCACCGGCGGCATCCCGCTGGTCGCCAGGATGGCGAAGGAGATGGGGGCCCTCACGGTTGCCGTGGTCTCCCTGCCCTTCTCCGCAGAGGGTAGGAGGAGGTGGGAGAACGCGGTCCTCGGCCTGAAGGCCCTGGAGGACGCCACCGACTCCACCATCGTCCTCCCGAACGACAAGATCCTCGAGATCGTGCCCAAGCTCCCCGTGGACAGGGCCTTCAGGGTCATGGACATGATCCTGGCGACCTCCATCAAGGGCATCACGGACCTGGTCTCCAAGCCCGGGATCGTGAATCTTGACTTCAACGACCTCAGGACGGTCATGGAGGACTCCGGCTACGCCATGATCGGGCTCGGCGAGGCCGAGGGGGACGAGAGGGCCAAGGACGCCACGGAGGAGGCCCTGGGATCCCCGTTCGTCGAGGCCGACACCAGCACCGCCATAGGGGCCCTGATCAACGTCTACGGGGACGAGAGCATGACGGTCCAGGAGGCGGAGCAGGTGGCCGAGATCGTTCAGGACAGGACATCCCCCAGGACGAGGATCATCTGGGGCGCAACCGTGGACCCGTCCCTGGGGCAGAAGATGAGGGTCCTGGTCATCCTCACCGGCATCGTCCTCCCCTACATCCACGGGGAGAAGTCGATCCTGAAGAGGATCCAGACGGACCTGGACGTGGTGAAGTGAGTTGGCGACGGTCAGGGGGACCCAGGAGAGGGTGGACAGGGGGATCTCGACCCTCCGCAGGAGGGGGGTCATAAGGATCCTCAGGAGCGCCGAGTTCCCGGAGAGGGGGGACTACCTGAAGGTCCTCGAGATCACCCTCCTGGGGGCGACCATCCTCGGCACGGTGGGCTTCATCATTTATCTTATAATGAGCACGCTTATCGGCCCGTAATGGTGGAGATCGCCTACGGGGGCCCGCCGGAGCACAGGATCGCGGCGGGGCAGAAGATCTCGGTGACCCTGAGCGTCAGGAACGAGAGGAGGGTGCAGGGGAGGTACAGCGTCAAGTTCCGGCCGGAGTTCAGGGTCTCCAGGGAGATGCCGGAGTGGGTGGTCTCGGCCATAGGGCCCATGGGGGAGGTCGAGGCCACCTGGAACGCCATCATGACCGATCCCGTGGAGGCCAAGATGACGCTCAACCCGGGGGAGTGGAGCGAGATGGAGATCACGGTCACCAGCCCGAGGGGGGCGGCGCTGAACGACGTCATGGTCCTGCACGTGGAGGTCGCCTCCCAGAGCGACCCCGGCGACAGGGCGTCCGTGAGCCTCACCTTCAGGGTGAGGCAGTCCATCCTCGCGGTCAAGACCGTCATAGGCAGGGAGCTGGAGGTCGCGATGGCGATGGCGAAGAGGGCGCTGTACACGGACAAGGGGAAGAACGTGAGCGCCATCGTGGTCCCCCTCGGCCTCACGGGCTACGTCTTCGTGGAGACCGCGAACCCGGACGACGTCTACGTCCTCATGAGGGGGATCAAGTGGGCGAAGAACGTGGTCCCGGGGGAGACGAGCATCGACGAGCTCAAGCCACTCCTGGTCGCGAAGCCCGTCGGGGAGGTCGTGAAGGTGGGCCAGATAGTGGAGATCGTCGAGGGCCCCTTCAAGGGGGAGAGGGCCAAGGTCGTGCACGTGGACGAGGCCAAGAAGGAGCTCACCGTCGAGCTCATAGGGGCCTTCGTGGCCATCCCCATCAAGGTGAAGTTCCGCTCCATCAGGCCCCTGGAGGAGTCCTGATAAACGGTTAAAAGGGGGATTCACGGTAGGGATCGGAAATGCCGATCACCGTGGAGGTCGTCGTCGAGGGGGGCAGGGCGAGCCCGGGACCGCCCCTGGGCCCGGCCATAGGTCCCCTCGGCCTCAACGTGATGCAGGTGGTCAAGGCCATCAACGAGGCCACCAAGGACTTCGAGGGGATGAAGATCCCCGTGAAGATCGTGGTGGAGGACCCCACGAAGGGGAAGTTCAGGGTGGAGGTCGGAACCCCCCTTACCTCGGCCCTGATCCTGAAGGAGCTGGGGAAGGAGAAGGGGTCCTCCGAGCCGGGCAGGCAGTACATCGGGGATCTCCCGTTCGAGAAGGTGGTGAAGGTTGCGAAGCTCAAGCTCAAGGGGGTCCCGGGGGCGAGCCTGAGGTCCATGGTGCTCCAGGTCCTCGGGACCTGCCAGAGCATGGGGGTGAAGGTGGACGGAAGGCCCCCGAAGGAGGTGATTCGCCTCGTGAAGGAGGGGGCCTACGACGACAGGCTGGGTGAGTGAGATGCCGGACGAGAGGATCGTGGAGGCCGTGAAGGAGGCCCTAGAGAGGGCGCCGAAGAGGAACTTCCTGGAGAGCGTCGAGGTGGCCGTGAACCTCAGGGACCTGGACCTGAAGAACCCCAAGAACAGGGTAAACGTGGAGGTCCTCCTCCCCAAGGGGAGGGGGAAGAAGGTGAAGGTCGCGGTCATAGGGGACGGGATGGTGGCCGTGAAGGCGAAGGGAGTCGCCGACATCGTCCTCAGCTCCGAGGACGTCAAGAAGCTCGCCGAGAACAAGAGGGAGGCCAAGAAGCTGGCCAACAGCGTCGAGTACTTCATCGCTGAGGCCCCGCTGATGCCCCTGGTAGGCAGGCTCCTGGGCCCCATCCTCGGCCCCAGGGGCAAGATGCCCAAGACGGTGCCCCCCACCGCCGACCCGGCACCCCTCATCGAGAGGCTCAGGAACACCGTGAGGCTCAGGTCCAAGGACAAGCCCGTGGTCCACGCCCCAGTGGGGACGAGGGAGATGCCGCCGGAGGACATAGCGGAGAACATCGAGGCCGTCCTCTCCAAGCTCGAGGAGGTCCTCCCAGAGGGGAGGAAGAACATAAGGTCCGTGTACGTGAAGACCACGATGGGGCCCGCCGTCCGGGTCTGGTGATGGCCATGGTGGCGGAGTGGAAGAAGAAGGAGGTTGAGGAGCTAGCGTCCCTGATCGCGAAGGGCAAGGTCGTGGGGATCGTGGGGATCCAGGGTGTCCCCGCGGCCCAGATGAGGAGGATCAGGGAGAGGCTGAAGGAGGTAGGCAGGCTCAGGGTGTCCAGGAACAGGCTCATAGCCAGGGCCCTGGAGAAGGCCAAGTCCTCCAAGCCGGGGGTAGAGGCCCTGGCGAGGCACCTGAACGGGCCCAGCGGCATCGTCGTCTCGGACCTCCCGGCCTACGACCTCTTCTGGACCATCGAGAGGCTCAAGGAGAGGGCCCCGGCCAAGGGAGGGGAGGTGGCCCCCGAGGACATCGTCGTCGAGCCTGGGGAGCTCCCGCTCAAGCCGGGACCCGTGGTCGCGGAGCTCCAGGCGGCAGGCATTCCGGTGGTCATAGACAGGGGGAAGGTCAAGGTGAAGGAGAGGAAGGTCCTCGTCCGCAAGGGGGAGAGGATCCCCAGAGAGATCGCCCTCGCCCTGGCCAAGATGGACATCCTGCCCCTGGAGGTCGGGCTCGACGCCAGGGCCTTCTGGGAGGAGGGCCTCATCCTCACCAGGGAGCACCTCTCCATTACACCCGAGGACGTCGCCGCCATGATAGCCGGTGCCAGGGAGGAGTCCCTGAGGCTAGCGGTCGGCATTGGGTACGCCGTACCGGAGACGATCCCGATACTGCTCCCGCTGGCGAGGGCCAGGGCCCTGGCCCTCGCGACAGCCTTGGGCTACGTGACTCCGGAGACGGTGGTCCACCTCCTGGCGCAGGCGGCCGCCCAGGCGGCTGCCCTCAGCAACGCCCTGGCGCCCAAGGAGGAGGAAGCGCCCCCGGAGGAGGAGAAGGAAGAGGAGAAGGAGGAAGAGGAGGAGGCCGCCTCCGGCCTGGCGGCCCTCTTCGGCTGAGGAGAAATTTAAAAGGGAGTGAACGTTAAGCATCGGATCCGGAGGTGCAGAGATGGAGTACATATATGGTGTGCTGCTGCTTCACTCGGCCGGTAAGGAGGTCAACGAGGAAAACCTGAAGAAGGTCCTGGAGGCCGCGGGCATCGAGGTCGACGAGGCCAGGGTGAAGTCCCTGGTTTCGGCGCTCAAGGGCGTGGACATCGACGAGGTCCTGAAGCAGGCCGCGGTCCCGGCAGCGCCGGCAGCGGCACCGGCGGCCGCACCCGCCGAGGAGAAGGTCGAGGAGAAGAAAGAGGAAGAGAAGAAGGAGGAGGAAGAAGAGGAGGCGGCAGCCGGCCTGGCCGCACTCTTCGGATAAACATTTTTTAAATATAATTCTCTTCACTTACAATAGCTTTTATATAGATGAATTAAATCAAGTCTTGAGGTAAAAATGGGGGTTGAGGTCGAGAGACTAATGAACCTCCTGATGAGGGCGGGCCTCAAGAAGAACATCGCAAAGTCCCTTGCCTACATGGTGAACAGGGACGAGGTCACATCCAGGGAGATCGAGAAGGAAATGGGCCTCAGGCAGCCCGAGGTCTCCATCGCGATGCAGTGGCTCAGGAAGAGGGGGTGGGTCATCAAGAGGGACGTGAAGAAGGAGGGCAAGGGGAGGCCCGTGCACGCCTACAAGCTGGCTAAGCCCTTCCCCCAGATCCTGTCCGAGATCATCAGGGAGATAGAGGCCAAGATAGACGAGGACAGGAAGGTTGTGGAGGAGCTCAAGAAGTTCGCTCAAGCCTCCTAATTCCGCTTCTCGTTCCCGCTACCACCTCGTCGGCCAAATCGGTGAAGATCCCGACCTCGAGCACCCCGGGTATGGACAGCATGGAGGTCTCCGTCTCTCCCGGGTTGCTCAGGCCTTCCGGGAATTCGCAGTCGACGATGAGGTTCCCGTTGTCGGTCCTGAAGCCGCCGCGGAGCCTGGGCCGACACCCCAAACCCCTTAGGGCCTTCACCGTGGACCCCAGGCCGAACTCGAGCACCTCAACCGGAATGGGGAATCTCGTCCCCAGCCTGGGAACCAGCTTCCTCTCGTCCACCACGATGATCACGCGCCTCGAGGCCCTGGCCACGATCTTCTCCCTGAGCAGGGCGCCCCCTCCCCCCTTGGTGAGGTTCAGGTCCGGGTCGACCTCGTCGGCCCCGTCTATGGTCAGGTCTATCTCCTCGAACTCGTATGTCAGAGGGATACC
>QMSR01000012.1 GCA_003649695.1 Thermoplasmata archaeon | reverse complement strand
TAGTGGTTGAGGAGGCCAACAAGTATGGCGTCAAGCTTAAGGAGACTACATCGGACATACTCTACGACCTCATCAAGGAGTTCGGGGACGTCGATAACACCCCTGTGGAGGTGGAGATCAGGATCCTCCACGATGGGAGGATCTTGATGCGCCCCTCCTCGGGAAGATGAAGGTCCTCCCATCGACGCTGCCCTGGGCGAGCTCCATACCGTAGACCCTCTCCAGGATCCCCTTGTCCAGGGAGCCCTCTAAGACCCCCGCAACGGTGCCCCTGTCCAGGACATAGATTCTGTCGCAGTAGGCGGCCGCCACGTTGGGGTCGTGCAGGGAGAGGAGTACCGTCTTACCCGAGTCGGCAAGTCTCCGCACGACATCCATCACGATGCTCTGGTACCGGAAGTCCAGGTAGGCCGTCGGCTCGTCCATGAGGAGCACGGGGGCCTCCTGGACCAGGGCCCTGGCTATGAGCACCATCCTCATCTCACCACCGCTGAGCCTGGTGTAGGGCCTGTGGGCCAGGTGCGAGATCCCCAGCTCCTCCATAACCTCCTCGGCCCTCCTGATGTCCTCCTCCCCGGGGCCGGAGATCTCGGAGATCCAAGGGGTCCTCCCCAGGAGCACAACGCTCAGGGAGCTGAAGGGGAAGACCGCCCTGTGAATCTGAGGCACGTAGGCCATGAGCCTGGCGGCCTCCCTCCTGTCCATCTCCGAGACCTCCCTCCCCCCCACCCTTATGCTCCCATTGTACGGCGAAAGGAGGCCCATGACGCACTTGAGCAGGGTGGTCTTGCCGCTCCCGTTGGGGCCGAGGAGGCAGGTCACCTGACCCTCATAGGCGTCGAGGCTAACCCCCCTGAGGGCCTTTATGGATCCGAAGCTGAAGCTTAGGTTCCGGACCTCCACCTTCACGCCCATCCCAGCCTCCTCCTCCTGAGCAGGTGGGCGAAGAATGGAAAACCTATGAAGGACGTTATGATCCCCACGGGGATCTCGGCCGTGGTCGCAACCCTGGCTATCATGTCAGAGACGAGCATGATGGAGCTCCCGATGGCGAGGGAGTAGGGGAGCACGAGGCGGTTGTCGGTGCCCACCAGCATCCTGGCTATGTGCGGAATCACGAGCCCGATCCAGCTGATAATGCCGGCAACCGACACGGTCGCGGCCGTCATGAGTGTCGCGAGGACCACGACCAGACCTATGCTCTTGCCGTAGTCGACCCCCAGGCTCTCTGCCTCCTCCTTCCCCATGGAGAGCACGTTTAATCTCCACCTGAGCAACATGACGGCTGTTACGGACACAATGATTATTGGGGCTGGAAGCCTTAGGGAGCCCCAGTAAACCCTGTAAAAGCCCCCCATCAGCCAGAAGACTAGGCTAGAGATCCTCTCTTCGCTCCCGGAGGCGGCCAGGAACTTCATGACCCCCACCATGGAGCTCATGAACATGGAGACCGCGACCCCTGCGAGGACCAGGGTCAGGGTCCCGGGGGTCCCCCTGACCCTGGAGATGAAATATGAGATGGCGACGGCCAGAAGGCCGAAGGAGAAGGCGAACAGCTGGACCACGCTGCCGGACGGTGAGGCGAACAAGATCGCCACAGACGCCCCCAGAGCGGCACCCTGCGTCACCCCGAGCAGCGACGGGGCCACAAGCGGGTTTCGGAACACGGCCTGAAAGGATGCCCCCGCTGTGGCTAAGGCCATGCCCGCCAGCACGACCATGATGGTCCTCGGCACCCTGATCAGCCACACAACGCTCCACTGAGAGTAGGTCCACGGACCCACCTTGGTGCCCGGATGGGCGATGATCCTGAGCACCAAGGAGGGTTCAATCCCGAACCTGCCCACGAACAGAGAAGCGAAGGCCAGCCCGGCGGTGAGCAGGGCCAGGGAAAGCCCCCTTCTGCCCATGGACCTAGATCGTTATCCCGTACATGAATTGATAGAAGTCGCTCTCCACGTCCTCCAGCCGCGGGAGATTTGCGTCCGGGTGGAACCAGTGGGCCATGAGAAGAACGCCTAGGCAGGCTTCCAGGGACGTAGAACGGTACTGCCTCGGCAGCTGGAAGACCATCCTGTTCCTAAAGGCGTCAACGCTCTCCCAGGCCGGGTTGGTGCTGTTGAGGATCACGGCGGGTCCGTCCTTCACCCTGTGGGAGAGGACGATGACCTCCGGGTTCCACTCAATGATGGTCTCCAGGCCAACGTTGTATTTGGTTTTGTTGGAGTGTGCGATGTTCGTCGCCCCTGCGAGCTCGAGCATCACCTCCTCCATCCCCTTTCCGTAGACCATGAATCCATCCTCAACGACGTCTCTGACGAAGATCGCCCTGAGCTTAGACAGGTTTGCTGTTCCCTCCTCTACCGTGCTTAAGATGTCCCTGATGTAGCCGATGATCTCGTCCGCCCTATCCTGGGCGTTGACAAGATTCCCTAGCAGCCTGATCTTTTCATAGACGTCCTCGAAGGACATGGTCCAGGAAATGCAAACAACGGGAACCCCGGCCTGGATGAACCCGGTTATCCTATCGTCATCGGGCGAAAACGCGAAGCTCACAACAACGTCCGGAGAGTAGTTCAGAACGGCCTCGTAATTCCAGGCGGTGCCCAGGAAGAACCGGATGGCCGGGATGTCCTGGAGCTGGGGTGGAAACGTCGCTTTGTCCACCCTGACGACGATCCTGTCGGTGGCATTGAGGGCAACAAGGATCTCGGCGGCGAGGGGGTCTAGAACCGCTATCCTCCTCGGATCCTCGGGTACTCGGACCTCCCTCCCCAGCTGGTCAACTATTACCCTCCCGCCGCTGGTGGAGGGGAGGACGCCAGAGAAATAGACGGCAGATAGCACTACAACCGCCGCCAAAATAGCTGATACCACCAGGAGGACTTTGCCCCTCATTATCATCACTATACGTTAATTTCCTCATAAAAATTTCAACATAGTTGATTAAGGGAATAGGCTTTTTAGGGCATCGTATTAGAGCTGTATTCTTAATTAGAACAATTCGTAATTTTTATATGCATTTGGTGTGAGTTCTGCCATGGCAGTTCCCGATATGTGGGGTCTCAAGCCCGAATGGGGACTGCTGGAACTCCCGAAGATGTGGGGGGTCTCCGTTCCCCCCGAAAGCCCCCCCAATGAAGCCGGAGGGGGGAAGGTTCCCGCAGGTGGCGGAGAACCAGAACGGATAGGGTCCCGTGGTGTAGCCCGGCCAAGCATGGTGGCCTTTCGAGCCACCGACCCGGGTTCAAATCCCGGCGGGACCACCATCACAGTAGCATGCTCAGGTACTTGTTGGCGCGCATGAGCTTGGTCTCCGCCTTGATGGTGATCTCCTGGATCACCGTTACGGGCGCTTTCTCGAACTCCAGGTACCCGGCTTCGGCGGCCTCCCTCAGGAGCCTCTCCGCCTCCTCGCTCCTGGTGATGAGGACCGTCCTCTGGGGGTGCTCCTCGCTTAAGCCGGCCGAGAGGTCCGCGAAGACGCCCGTGTAGTCCGGGCAGGTGAGGCAACCGAGCTGCATGAAGGAAACGGCATCCCTGATGTCCAGCCTGAGGGTCTCGGTTCCGTGCTGCACCTCCAGCACCTTGCCGTTCATCCTTATTCCGGAGATCTCGGATGGGTCTATGCCATACCTTATCTTAAGGTAGTTCAGGAAGGGTTCGGTGGCGAACGTGCCCAGGCAGAAGAGACTCACGATGAACCTTATCTTTGAGCTGAAGTCGGCCTCCAGGAGGGGGAACGTTTTCATCTGCCAAATGAACTGGGCCTGGCAAGGAAGGCCGACGAGGGCGGCCCTCTGAATCCCCTCCCTGGAGAGGGCCTCCCTCATCATGCTCGTGAAGGGGACCACGCCCCACCGGTTCCCCGCCACCTCCAGCAGCTCCCCGGAGCTCCTAGCTATCGCTATCTCCCCTGTTAGGCCACCCTTGCGCTTGGAGGCAACGACTGCGTCCACGACCCCTGAATCGAGCATGTACATCAGGAGTGAGGTCACGGCCCCTCCGGAGCCAGTCCTCCTCCTGCGGACGTCCTCCCTGAGGGTGTTGGCAAGGTAGACGGATCTGTACTCGCCTAGGGGCCTCTCCGGCCTAACTGGGAACACTATACCACCCCCCTGCTAAGGGCCGGCCTGCGTAATAACAGTTGTGTGAAACGCGGGCATCTGACGCAGCAGGTCCCGCATCTTATGCACTTCTCCGGCATGAGGTCCGGCTTGCCCTCCACCATGTGGAGGGCGTGGGCCGGGCAGGAGAGTACGCAGGCCCCGCAACCAATGCACAGACCCGATAGGACGATCTCGTCCATGAGGTCGAACCCGCTTAGCTTCTTCTCCTTGGCCACCCTGGAGAAGAGCGATAGGAAATACTTGCTCCTGGAGCCTCCCTCACCCTCCAGCGAGTCCAGAAGGTTCACGAGCAGAGTCGGGTTCGGAGGACAGCCGGGTATCGCGTAGTCGACCTCCACCACGGAGGATATGGGTAGGAAGGTCCTATGCTCGGGTCTGGGCCTCTGCCCTCCCCTGCAGAACAGGGTGATCCCCCCTACGCTGGCGCAGGAGCCATAGGCTATGAGGACCTTGGCTTTCTCCCTGATCCTCCGAATGATCGATGTTACCCTTTCCTCGTTTATGCATGCGGAGCCCGTGATCACGGCGTAGTCGTAGTCCCTCGACAGGGACAGGTTTCCCAAGGCCTTGGAGCTCACGTGTACCCTTTCCTCCAGCTGCGGGAGGACCCTAAGGATGGAGAGGGGGCATCCCTCGCAGCCTCCCACGTCGTAGATGAGCAGATCAGACACTCTTCCCCACCTCCACAACATGCGTTGCACACGGAATGCATGGATCGTAGATCCTGGGCACCAGATCCGCCATCCCGGCGGGGAGGCCCCTGCAGGCAGCCTCCATATGCGGGATGTTGAACTCGGTCGGCACGATGATCTGGTAGTCGGTGATCCTCCCCTCTGGGCCGAGGGCAACTTTGTGGATCAGGGTCCCCCTGGGGGCCTCGTAGACCCCAATGCCCCTACCGCGCTTGAAGACGAGCCTTTCGGTCTTGCAGGGCTCCCTCGGGTCGATCTCCTCTATCAGCCTTATCACCCTATCGACGGCCATTGGGACCTCCTCCATCCTCGCCACTTGCAATCCCCATAGGCTCCCGTCCGAGAAGTCCCTGTAAAGCGAGAGCCTCGCCCTTGGACCCACCTCAACCGGTCTACCCCTGTAAAGGGCGACCATGCTCGTGCTCGTCTTAGCTTCCTCCGGGGCATCTTCCCCCCGGAATTCGTGGTAGTGGAGGGTTTCAACAACACCCATATCCAGGTTGTATCGATCGCCGTAGAAAAGGTGTGTGGCGAGGAAACTAGGGGCATACTCCTTTTCCCTAAGCGTGGCAAGGGCGTCGGATCCGTCTGCACAGTTGAGGAGATCCTTCCGGATGGAGAGGAATTCCTCCTTGAGCTCCCTGAGGTTCTCGACCATTCTCCCTAGCTCCCCCTCTTCGGGGAGCCTCTCCACGCCTCCTATGGCCAGGAAGGGGGGGTGTGTTGGTGCTCCCCCCAGCTTTTGGAGGAGGTTGCTTATCTTGTTCAGAAGCTCGATTTCCCTGTACATGATCCTACCATCATCCTCCACCAGGTCGGGGGTGAGGAGCATGAGGTGGAGGATGTGGCTCTGGATCCTGTTCAGTAGGCCCAGCGCCTCCCTAGCATTCCTACCATTTGGTGGAGGGAGGATGCCAATGGCCTCCTCGATGGCCTCCACCGAAGCGATTCCATGAGCGGAGAAGCAGATTCCGCAGATTCTCATAACAGCCTGGAGGGCAAAGATAGGGCTCTTCCCCTTCAGGAGTCTCTCGAATCCCCTGACAGGGGCCGTTGAGATGAAGTATGCGTTCTCTACAATCCCCTCTTTAGCGAGCACCAGGAATTCGGCCTCTCCTCCGATCCTCTCCAGCTCCCTTTTCTCCATCCAGATCTATAATAAATGTTGGAAAATAAGTTATTCCCCAGAAATAGGGTTTCGTGGTGGTCTTCGGGCCCGTCCCCTCGAGGAGGCTTGGGCTCAGCCTGGGGGTCAACAATGTATACGACAAGCACTGCACCTATTCGTGCGTCTACTGCCAGGTGGGGAGGACGACCAATCTCTCCGTACGTAGGAGGGAGTACTACGAGCCCGATGCCCTTGTCGACGAGGTGGTGAGGGCGGTGAGGGAGAGGGCCCCCGAGGTGATTACCTTCGTCCCCAACGGGGAGCCCACGTTGGACGCCAATCTAGGCCTGGAAGCCAGGGGGATCAAGGAGAAGGTCTTTCAGCCCCTAGCCATCATGAGCAACGGATCCCTTCTATGGAGGGAAGACGTGGTCGGGGATCTCCTCCTCTTCGATATTGTCTCCGTCAAGGTGGACACCGTGTGGGAGAAGACCTGGAGGAGGCTGAATAGGCCCCATCCCTTCCTGCGCCTGGATGACATCCTAGAGGGAATTATCCTTTTTTCGAGAAGGTACTCGGGGAACCTGATCTCGGAACACATGTTGGTAGAGGGACTGAATTCAAATCGGGAGGAGGCGAAGGACTTGGCCTCATACATGGAGGAGGTGTCCCCCCGGGCCGCCTACATCACGCTCCCCCTTCGCCCTCCGGCGGAGGCTTGGGTCAAGCCTCCTTCGCGCGGGGTGGTGGAGGTCTTCAAGGAGGCCCTCTCCTCGTCCCTGGGGCCGGATAGAGTTTACGTACTCGGTGGCCTAGAGCGTGGTCCTCCGAAGGTTGAGGGGGACCCGGTAGCGGAGATCCTGAAGATCCTAGAGGTTCACCCGCTCAGGATGGACCAGCTAGAAGCCCTGTGCTCGACCATGGGCCTTGAACCTTCGTCCATGCTGAGGGAGTTGAGGGACAGGGGCGTTGATGTTGAGGTTTTCCTTGGGAGGAAGTTTCTGGTACTCAGGAGGAGAAAGTTCTCTCCGCGATCTTCCCGACCTTCTCCCTGAACTGGGGCAGCGTCGTGACCATCAGGGCGACCTGGACAACGCTCTTTTCCCTGAGGGCCTTTGCAAGCGGCGAAACCTGGAGCAGGTTCCTCATTCTCCCGTTTTCCAAAATCATCACGTTCATCTTCCAGAACCTGGGCTCGGAGATCCTCAGGACCACGTAAGGGACGTCGATCAGGACGTGTTCCGGCTCAATGCCCGCCTTGAAGGCTATGGACTCCTCCATCTGCCTCCTCTTCTCGATCTTACCCAGTTCCTGGATCCTCTCCCTGAGCTCCCCAGTCACCTTGTCGGGGGTTATGGAGAAGGCTATCTTGTACAGCTGTCTGTGCTTGATTCTGTGGTAGACCTCCCTGGCGAAGCCACCGGCCTCCCTGAGGAGGGCCATGAGGTCCGCGTCGTTCATGGAAAAGATCCTCATCCAGTCGTCGACCTCCACCTCCTCAAGGGCCCTGGTGATCATGAGCTCCGCAATCCTGGAGGTCTTATGGAAGTAAACGGAGTTGTACATGAGGGCTCTAGCCACGAAGAGTCCCTCTAGGGCGGGAACCCCACCCCTCTCCCAGACGATCTTGTTTTCGTGGAGCACCACCGTGTTCAGTATCCGGGGCAGGTCTATGACCCCGTGTGCAACGCCTGTATAGTGGGCGTCCCTGACGAGGTAGTCTAGCTGGTCCGCGTCCAGGGAACCATGGATGACGCTGAATAGGGCACTTTCCCTGTCAGGTCTGGCGAAGAGGGTACCCTCGGTTCCCGCACCCAAAATTGCCCTTGCGACCCTGTCCGGGTCATGGCCGCAGTCCTTGAGAATCTCATATACCCTTTCAGAATCCTCGAAGGGCGTCTCCGCGAGTATGTCCATCTTACCCGTTATGATGTCCCTACCCACCTGCATGTGGTCCTTCCCTATCTTGTTGTGCAGGAGGAACTCGAGGGCGTGGGAGAAGGGGGTATGGGCAATGTCGTGGAGGAGACCGGCGACCCTGAGGAACTCTATCTCATCGTTGGAGAAGCCCAGCCTCTCCCCCATGACGCCCGCCATGTAGGAGACTCCAATGGAGTGCTCCAGCCTGGTGTGGTTCGCCCCCGGGAACACCAGGTAGGCGAAGCCGAGCTGCTTGATCCCGTTGAGCCTCTGCACCTCGGGGCTGTCGAGGAGCCTCAAAAGGCATCCCTCAAACCTTATACTCCCGTGAACCGCATCGTGCACGACCTTTCCCTCGGGCACGCGGGAAAAGGGAGAATCCGTTTTATAATAATATCGAATGCTTAGGCAGGAATGGGCGATCTGGAGTATCTACTGAAGAAGAGTATCGACCTACTGTCCGGAGAAACCATCATCGCTGAGGCGCTGAAGGCCCTCGTGGTGGAAGAGGTCAAAGAGCAGCTGAAGGCTAGGATCATGGCCGACCCAGCCAAGAGGAAGGCCCTGAAGGAGGCGGCCAAGGAGTATCTGGAGGCGAAAACTAGGGAGCAGCTTGCGGTCCTGAAGGCGGCTAAGGTGGTCCTCGAGGCCGCCATATCCCTAGTGCCCGAGGACCTGGCCGACGAGGTCTCGGCCGAGCTCGCCTCCCTCCTGGAGGGGTACATGAAGAAGATGTCCGAGAAGCTGGGGTGATCGCATGGTGTTCGAGAAGGCCTCCGTACCCACCCCCTCCCTGGGCGCAGAGAGGATGGCCCTTCTCATGGCGAAGAGGGTTGTCCTGGAACCCCCGGACGAGACATCCGATCTGATAGTGATCGAGATCAAGGACATCGACGATGAGAGGGTGCTCAACCTGGTCTCGCAGCCTCAGCCACTGTTGCTCGTCATGGGTAGGCCTGAGAGGCCCAGGGGGGTCCTGTCCATCACCAACGGTTTAGTGAACTGGATGGAGGCCGGGGAGATAGCAATCCTGGTGGCGGAGGAGTTCGGTGTCCCGCTCCGCAGGATCTACATGGGAACCCACTACACCAGGGGCCAGGTGGAGTGGTTCAGGGAGAAGGCGAGGGAGCACGGGATCAGGGCCCAGATCATAGAGATGAGGAGCGCGAACCTGGCGAAGATAGCTGAGCTGAGCAGGGGGTACGATTTCCTGGTCATCGGGAAGGGCAGGGTCGTCCTGGGGAGGGAGGCCCTTGCGCCCCTCGTCAGGAGGCTTATCGCCCTGCTCAGGATGAACACCCTTCTCGTGGGCTCCCTGATCTTCCCGAAGGCCCTCATAGACATGCTCCTGGAGCCGGAGGAAATGCTCATGCACTACTGCAGGGTGGAGGCCTACGTCAGGGAGGCTGTGGAGGAGGCGGACCTCATCATCACGGAGAAGAGGGCGATCATACACCCCTCCCCGCCGGCTAGGGTAGACCTTGCCGAGCCCATCGTGATTCCGAAGGGGGAGGTCAAGGGCTGCTTCCTGGAGGAGGGGTGGATTAGACTCGAATGGAGGGAGCCCGTGAAGCTCAGGCCCAAGGAGGAGCCACCGGAGACCCTGCTCCAGGTCCTCAGGCTCCTGTTCAGGTGATTTAAGGAAGATTATAGTTTAGACCGTGAGGTGGAATCATGGCGGAGGACTGGGCTGACAAGATTGGGGAGGCCCTGGAGAAGAAGCTCGAGGAGGTCAGGGAGAACCTAAAGACCCTCAACTCGAAGAGGAGGGAGATAAACAGGGAGTTCCTGAAGGCCCTCTGGAAGATCCACCAGAAGTTCCTGGAGGTGGGGGCCCACATGGTCATGGACCCGCCCCCGGTCGAGTGGGGGATCGCTACGCCGCAGAGCGACGAGATCAAGCTGAGGGACGACATCGACTTCGCCAGGTTCTCGAGCATCATGCTCATAGACAGGACTCAGGACCTGGGCGCCCTCGGCGACGCCCTGGTCCTCAGGCACACCATGGAGGGCGACACCCCTATGGTGGAGGTCCTCTTCCGCCTCTACGAGGCGGAGAAGTACTACAAGTACGAGGGCTGGAAGAAGGTCTACTCCCAGTTCCTGGTCAAGAAGACGCCCCTCGCGGAGGCGAAGCTGGAGGACATCCAGGAGGCGCTGACCGAGCCCATAGTGAAGTGGTTCGAGGCCCACATCCGCAAGGACAGGTCTATCTTCGTTGACTACATATCCAGCAACTTCCAGCAGCTAGAGGCCAAGATGGTGGAGTGACCTTGGCTAAGAGGGCCATCATAGTGGGGGCAGGGGTTACCACCGAGTCCCTCCTCGAGGACCTGACCAAGTGGGACCTGGAGATTGTGGTTATAGATCTTGATAAGTCCAAGCTCGACAAGCTCACCCAGAAATACGACATCCTCGCCCTGGAGGGTGACGCTACGGACATCGACGTCCTCAAGGAGGCGGGAGCCGAGAAGGCTGATCTTTTCCTGGCCAACACGGACTCCGACTCCACCAACTTCATGCTGTCCTACCAGGCGTATAAGGTACTGGGAATCCCCAAGGTGGTCGCGAGTATTAGAAACCCCAAAAACCTTGGAATATTCAAGGAACTTGGGACCTCCATACCCATCTCGACCACGAGGGCCGCCACCGACGCCCTGCTTGGGGCCTTGGTGGGCTTCTCCTCCTTCCAGAGCGTCTCCAAGAGCTGGGGTATCGGCACCTACACCGTTACCCATAGGTCGCCGCTGGCGAACCAGTCCCCAAAGGACTTTCCCCTGCCGCCGGAGCAGGCCTTCATAGCCAGCGTGGTCAGGGAGGGGGAGGTCGTCAGGGAGCCCGAGGACATCCAGCTCGTTCCCGGGGACGTGTTGGTCATATTTGCCAACAAGGCGCATTTGGGGAAGCTGGCCCCCCTGCTGCGTTGAGCCATGATTAGGGAAAACCCTACCCCGGCAGAGGGGGAGACTGGAAACCCCTTCGTAGTCTATACCCTCAGGATCTTGGCCATAATGTCCCCCCTTTTCCTCGTCATGTCCATACTGGCCTTGGAGATGGACGGTTCAACCAAACTCTTCCTCTCCTTCTTCGTTCCCTTCCTCATATGCCTCCTCTCCGCCCTGCCCTACAGGCTCAGCCTCGAGGGTGGGCCGGAGATGGACCTGAAGACGGCCCTCATCTTCTCGGCCTTCGTGTGGCTCGTTCTCTCAGTCATAGGCGCGGTGCCTTACTGGATCTCCGGAACCTACAGTATCCTGGACGGCTGGTTCGAATCCATGTCGGGATTCACCGCCACAGGGCTAACCATGGCAACGAGGCCTGAGGAGCTCCCGAGAAGCATCCTGCTCTGGAGGTCCATGACCGAGTGGATAGGAGGCGTGGGCGTCATCGTCCTCTTCCTGGCACTCATGACCAGGACGAGCAAGGTCCTCCAGCACCTCTACGTCGCGGAGGCCAGGACCGACAAAATAGTTCCCAGCATCGTTGGGACCGCAAAGAGGATCTGGACCATCTACGTCATGTACACGATCCTCGCCACCCTCGTCTACTGGATCCTCGGCATGAGGCTCTTCGACTCCGTCAACCACGCGATGACCACCCTGGCGACGGGGGGTTTTTCCACTTCCTCGGCTAGCTTCGCACCATACGGCACCGCCATCAGGATAGCCGGAGTGGTCTTCATGTACATTGGGGCCATCTCCTTCGCCTCCCACTATCACCTCTTCAAGGGGAGGCTGAAGGGCTTTTTCACGGTGGAGGTCAGGGCCCTGATCCTAGCGGGCGTCGTTGCCACGTTGCTTGCAATAACGGTAGGCCCTGTGGACGCCCTATTCCAGTCGGTCTCCGCCCTCACCGGGACCGGGTTCTCGACGGCCGATATAGCCTCTTGGAGCGACTACCATAAGATGATCCTGACTATCCTGATGATCTTCGGAGGGGGCTACGGGAGCACCTCCTCGGCCCTGAAGATGATCAGGGTCCTCATCCTCCTCTACGGGATCCTGTGGTACGTCAGGGTGAGGCAGCACCCTAGCCGGATGATCATCCCCTTCCGCTTCGGCGGGAGGAACTACGAGCCTTCGGAGGTCAGGGACGTGGCCATCTTCGTGACCTCCTACATCCTGGTGCTGATGCTGGGGGCCCTGGCCTTCATGGCTGCAGGCTACGACGCCATGGACTCCCTCTTCGAGGTCGCCTCCGCCGAGGGGAACGTGGGGCTCAGCGTTGGGATTACGGGACCCGCCCTGAGCCCCCCGCTGAAGCTGGTCCTCATCCTGGAAATGTGGGCCGGGAGGCTGGAGATCTTCCCAGTCCTGATGATGCTGAGGGAGATACCGTCATTGTTCAAAAGATTCAGGAGGGGCCCTGTCGCCGCGCCTTAACATCGCGGATCACGTTTCACCGCGACTGACCCGGGCGCGGCCCTCTCGGGCCCCTGCAAAAATTGGAAATTAAGTTATTTTTCCTCTTCCTTCTCCTCTTCTTCCTTCTTGGGCGGGCCCTTTTCCTCGGGCTTGGACGGCTTCGCGGCGATGACGTCGTCGATCCTCAGGATCATGATGGCGGCATCCGTGGCGCTGTCGATGACCTGCTTGGCCACGAGGTAGGGCTCAAGGACCCCCATCTTTTCCATGTCCTCTATCCTCCCGTTGACGACGTCGATGCCGTAGGAGACGTTGCCCTTCATGTGCTCCTCCTTCAGCTTGAGCAGAATCTCTATTGGGTCCAGGCCAGCGTTCTCCGCCAGCGTCAGGGGAACGATCTCGAGGGCCCTCGCGAAGGCCTCTATGGCGAGCTGCTCCCTCCCCCCGACGGAGGGGGCCCACTGCATCAGCCTCAGGGAGAGCTCGGTGGCGGTGGCCCCCCCGCCCAGCGTGTAGTAGCCTCCCTTGATGGCATCTGCGACCACGTGTAGGGCGTCCTTGACGGATCTCTCGATCTCGTCTACCACATGCTCCGATCCTCCCCTGATGAAGATTGTGACGCTCTTGGGGTTCCTGCAGCCCATGACGAAGGTCATCTTGTCCTCGCCGATCTTCCTCTCCTCCACCAGCTCGGCCTCGCCGAGGTCCTCGGGCGCCAGGTCATTGAGGTTGGAGACGATCCTGGCCCCGGTCGCCCTGGCCAGCTTCTCCATGTCACTCTTCTTCACCCTGCGGACGGCGTATATGCCAGCCCTGGCCAGGAGGTCCTGGGCGAGGTCGTCGATGCCCTTCTGGCAGAAGACCACGTTGGCGCCGACCGCCTTGATCTTCTCCACCTTCTCCCGCACGAGGTTCCTTTCGCTCTCGATGAAGGCATGGAGCATCTCCGGATCCTCAATCCTGACGTTTGCGTCGAACTCGGTCTTCTTGACCTCGAGCGGGTGGTTGATGAGGGCGATCTTGGCGCCCTTGATGACGGTGGGCATACCGGGGTGCACCTTCTCCTTGTCCACGACGATGCCATCGATGAGCTCGGTGTCGGAGACGGCGCCGCCCTGCTTCTTGATGATCTGGACCGCATCAATGTCGACCTTGATCTCCCCGTTCACCTCCTCCATGATCCTCTTGACGGCCTTGACCGCCAGCTCGGCCAGCAGCGCCCTCTCGGTGGCCGCCAGCTTGCTGCTGAGGGCGGTCATGGCTATCTTCTTCAGCGTCTCTTCATCCTCCTTGGACACAGGCTTGGCGATCTCCTTCAGGATCTCCTTTGCCTTCTCCGCCGCGAGTCTGTAGCCGTTTGCTATGACCGCGGGGTGGACGTTCTTGTGGAGGAGCTCCTCAGCCTGCTTCAGGAGCTCCCCAGCCAGCACCACGGCGGTGGTGGTCCCGTCGCCGACCTCGGCATCCTGGGTCTTCGCCGCCTCAACCATCATCTTGGCCGCCGGGTGCTCCACGTCTATCTCCTTCAGGATCGTGACCCCGTCGTTGGTGATGATGACGTCCCCGATAGAGGTCACGAGCATCTTGTCCATGCCCCTGGGCCCGAGGGTGGTCCTGACGGCATCGGCCACCGCCCTGGCAGCGGCGATGTTGGAGAAGAGGGCTTCCTTGCCCCTCTCCCTCCTAGTCCCCTCCTTGAGAATCAGTATCGGCTGTCCCGTGAGCATCTCTGCTTCACCCAGT
>QMSR01000011.1 GCA_003649695.1 Thermoplasmata archaeon | reverse complement strand
CTCCCTGATCCCAGGGCTGGATACGAGGATGAAGAGGAGCATCATGATGAGGAGATAGGTCATCATGCCGGTGGCAGGGGGCTGGCTAGTCTCCTCCATACCCCAACACCTCCAGGATCCTCTCCGCTGCCTCCTCCGGCCTCCCCTCCCTGTTCTCCACCATGAGGACGAAGGCCCCAGTTAGGGCGGCGTAGGCGAAGGCAGCCATCCTGTTCACCATCTGGTGCTCCTCGATGGACCTCAGCTCTTCGGCTTCCCTCATCCTGGTGCTGTCCCTCACCCTCCTGGCCAGGATCTCTTCCGGAGACGCTTCAATAATGATCAGGAGACCGGGCGAGATGGCTTTGAGGACCCACTCCGGGAGGCCGGGTAGGTACCCAAAGGGGGTCTTGATGGTCATGTGGGTGTCCACCAGGACGTCCGCCATCTTCCCGATCCTCTCCCCCGCCTCCATCTGGAGGGCCCTCTGGACCTCCATGGGGAGCCTCCTGATCTCGTCCCTGTGCGAGACCAGGCCCCTCTCCCTCGCGATCTCCAACATGAGGTCCCCGAAGTTCACTATCCTGTACCCGGACCTCTCCGCCACGATGTTCATGACGGTCGTTTTCCCGACACCCGGAACCCCAGTAACGACGGCCCTCAAGGCCTCAGCCCCCCACGAAGGAGCGAAGCACCGGATGCATCTCCATCAGCTCCTCCCTGCCCAGCGCCTCGTAGAACTGCATCATGATGGAGACCAGGAGCAGGAGGCCGGTGCCGCTGGTCCTTCCTATGGTCCCCAGGAGCGTAGCCACCACCGCGAGGCCCCCTATGGCCAAGGAGGAGAAGAGCGTCAGCGGGGGTATGTACCTCTTCAGGAACCTCTCTATGCTGCGCTTGTCGGCCCTAATCCTGGGGATCCTCAGCCCCTGGGCCACGAGCTGCTCCGCGAGGGCCGAGGGGCCCATGTTCGCGGTCTCGACCCAGAAGAGGCCGAAGAGGACCGACATGCCCATCATGAAGGCGCTGTATGCGACTATGTGGAGGAGCATCTGCCCGACCGTGTGACCCATCAGGTACACCGAGTACCTGTCGGGGTCTATCAGGGGCAGGAGCCACTGGTGTATCCCCCTCGGGGTGCTGAGGTAGTAGGCGATCCCCCCTATGGGCGTGGTCTGACTTATCCCCATGCGCTGGGCCTCGACGGCCGTCGGGAAGACTCCTATGATGGGGTTCCTCCCCAGGATGGGGATCTTGCTGAGGGTCGGGTTCGTCCAGAAGAGCAAGGCCCACATCTGGACGTTCGCCAGCAGCGCTGATGTGAGGATGACCGGTATGACGGAGACGTACATCAGCTTCAGCGGGTAGCCCGCCTTGATGCCACCGGCGTACTCGTGGGCCAGCGGGAGCTCAATCTTGGCCCCCTCCAGGTACGCGACCAGGAAGAAGATGAAGATTGTGGATATGAGGGCGAAGACCGAGTTTGGCGGGGCAATGAGGATCCTCTCCAGGCCGCCGGCGGCGAGGTCGGAGGCGCTCATGTGGCTTGCAAGGTATATCGTCTTGGGAATCACCCCACTCGGGGGGTTGGAGAGGCTGAGGGGCTCCCCGGGCCTCACCGGAACCCAGTTCACCAGGCCCGTTATGATGGACTGGGAAACGCCTGCCGCTATGAACAGCGATATGCCGCTGCCGATCCCCCACTTGGACACGACCTCGTCCATGAGGTACAGGAGGTAGCTCCCTATGACCAGCTGCGCGACGATGACGGTCCTGGCCCAGAAGAGGCCATGCCCACCAAGGGCTTCGCCCAGCATGGCGACGACCTTCCCGTCCGGGCTCAGGTAGCCGAAGACCTGCGGAATCCCCTCGATGAGGATCATGAAGACGATCATCAGCTTCTGGATCGCGTGGAAGAGGATCCTGTCCTCGTCCTTGGTGATGTCTATGTTCACTATCTTCGCGCCTACGAAGAGCTCCATGATGATGCCCGCCGTGACTATGGGCCCTATGCCCAGGTGGACGATGGAACCGCTGGCGCCGGCGAGGATGGCCCTGAACTGTTCGAAAACGTCGGTTATCCTGCTCTTGTCTATGCCCCAGATGTAGATGTTCGTGAGGACGAAGTAGAGGATGAGTATGAAGACCGTCCAGAGGAACTTCTTCTTGAAGTGCACGTGCCCCTCCGGCCTCCTCACGGAGGGGAGGTAGACGGCGATGGGCTTCCAGCCGTAGAGCTTGGAGCCCTCCCCCGCGTAGGAGACCAGGGCGTAGGTGAGGGCTGCCACAACGGCGAAGGCGATCCCCACGAGCGTCCCGGTGAAGGAGTTCAGGTGCCTCCACCGGTAGACCCCGTAGAACAGGAGGGCGAAGATAATCGCTATCGGTATTGCAACCCTCCTGTTCCTGGGGATCTCCTCAGGCATTGGTCTCCACCGAACCCCCCGCGGCCTCCACCTTCCTGACCGCTCCCTCACTGGCCCTGTCCACGAGGATCCTCGCGGGGAAGTCTATCTCCCCCCTGCCGAGGAGCTTCCCGTAGCCGGCGGACCTGAGGTCTATGACCAAGAGGCCATCCTCCTCCCTGGCCAGGCCTGCCTCCCTCAGGGAGGGGAGGATCTCCCTGAGCCTCATGAGGTTGATTTCCCTGTACTCCGCCCTCCTAGGCGGCGTGAAGCCGTGCCTCCCCCAGTGGTCGGGCATGTACTTCAGCATCCAGACCCATCGGTGCTTGCAGAGGCCTGCCATGCCCCTGCCACCGCGCTTACCCTTGCCCCTCCCGGCCTTCTTCCCGCGGCCGTGGGTCCTGCTCCCCCGGAACTTCTTCGTCCTGGAGGGCACCTCACTCACCTCCCCAGAACCCTGGTCCCAGCATCCTCAGTATGAGCTCATTTATCTTCCTTCCACGGTATCCTAGGTCCCCTCCCTCGGCGAAGGACTTCCTCATGCTCCTCAGGCCCCCTATCGGGGGGTGGAGTCTGAAGACCGGCTTCAGGTTCGGGATGTCCGAGAGCTTGACCTCCCCCCTGGCCAGGGCCTCGGCCAGCTCCCTGACGCTCCCGTAGGCCGTGTGCTTCCTGACAAACTCGTCGTCCACCCTCCCGTCGCCCACGGTCCTCCCCCTGACGAGGAGGAGCTTCTCCACGACCTCGGGGTCAACCTCCCCCCAGGTGATCCAGTCCTTCGCCTTCTGGAGCATCCCCCTGTAGGACTTTGTGTCGGGGACGATCACGCAGTGGTAGCGCTTGTGGAGCCTGAGCATGGCGAGGGTGTCCGCGATCTTCCTGGGCACCCCGACTGTCCCCCGAATCCTCACGACGGCGAAGGCGCTCAATCCACCGCACCTCCCCTGTACAGGGCGATCCTGGAGGCCAGCTCTGGGTTGATGCGGTACTCCACAGTCTTCACCAGGGCGTCGAAGGTTGCGTAGGCAAAGTTTACCGTGGTCTTGGTGTGGCCCTTGGTGAAGCTCCAGACGTCCTGGATCCCAGCCATCCTGAGGATGGCCTTGGCCACGTCCCCGGCGACCAGCCCCACCCCCCTGGGGGCGGGCTTAAGGACCACGACGACGCTGCCGGACTTGCCCACAACGCGGAACGGGATGGAGTGGGGCCTGCCGCAGGCGCACTCCCAGGAGCCGCAGCCCCTCCTGATCTCGACCAGGTTAAGCTTCGCGTCCTTGATCGCCTTCCTGATCGCCGCGTTGACCTCCTTCGCCTTCCCCCTGCCCACGCCCACGATGCCGTTCTCGTTACCGACCACCACGGTAACAGCGAACTTCAGCCTCCTGCCGGAGTCCGTCATGCGCTGAACGGCGTTGATGTCCAGGACCTCGTCCTTCAGGTCGGGGGCCAGGAAGTCCACGATCTCCGGCTCCCTCAGCGGGAGGCCGCTCCTGAGGGCCTCGCTGAGGCTCTTGATCACCCCCTCCTTGACCAGCCTGCCCAGCTTGGTCCTGGGCTCCCAGAGCTCCAGCTCCTCCCCGTTAGGCAACCCCATACACCTCCTTCACCCTCTCCACAACCCTCTCGAAGTCCTCCCTGGGGATCCCGAGGTGCTCCCCCCTGAGCCTCTCCTCCGGGGGGAAGATCCCGTCCCCGTGGGGGATCCTCAGGCCTGCGTCCAGCATCCCCCTCAGGGCCGCGAAGACCCTCGAGCCCTTAACGGGTCTGTGGAGGCCTATGTCCAGGACCGCCTCCTCGACCCCGGCCCTCCTGGCCCTGAGGCCCAGGAGGAGGCCGGTGAGGTAGGCGGCAGGGGTGGCCTTGAGGCTGTGCCTCCAGCCCAGGTCCCTGAGCTCCCGGGAGTGGGCGAAGGCGAGGATCCTGTCGCCCTTGGGGTCGTAGACCGCTATCTGGGCCATGATGTACCTGTTCGTCTTCCTGACCACGGCCCTGGGGAGGCCCGACTTGAGGAGCCTGATCCTCTCCCTGTAGTCGGTCTTGCCCTCCCTTCTCCTCCTGAACTTCACCCTGTAGGTGGGGCCCTTGGCCATCAGACCTCCACCCCCATCTGCCTGAGGTGGAGCCTCAGCTGGGCCCTGCTCCTGAACATGCCCCCCTTCGCCTGGAGGTAGAGCTTCCTGTAGGTCTTGCGATCGATGACCCCCTTGTCCCTGAGCTCCCTAAGCATGCTCCTGACGGCCCTTATGGCCTTCATCCACCTCTCCTTCTTGCGGTATCTCGCGTACTTGGCTCCCCTGCGGGAGCCCGGTCCCCTCCTCCTACCCTTTTCCCTTTTCTGCTTGAGGATCCTCGCCCTGGCCCTGGACGTGCCCTGCTCGGGCAGCTTCCTGATGAGCCCCCTCTTGATGAGGATCCTGATGTCCTCCTTCGTGACCGCATCCGCGATCTCGTCGAGGGCGTTGGGGTCGAGCCAGACCCTGTGGACCCCCACGCCCAGGACCTCCGCCGCCATCCTCCTCTGGTTCCTGAGGTTCATCCCTCAACACCCCTGTTCAGGACCCTTATGCCCAGCTCGTCCGCCCTGGCTATGATCTTCTCCCTTTTCCTGCCGCCCACCGAGGAGGCGATCCTGACGGCCACCCTGCTCGGGTCCAGGCCCTCCAGGTCCTCGGGCCTGTGGACGAGGACCTCCCTGAAGCCCGATGGGTGCAGGCCCCTCACCAGCCTCGGCCCCCGGTAGCCGACCTCCACGACGGGCGGCCTGTACTTCTTCCTCTTCCTCATCTTGGAGTGCAGGCCCCTTGGCCTCCTCCACTTCTCCCCAAGCCTCTTGTAGCGGAACCACTCCTGCCTCCTGAACTCCGGCCTCTTCCTGTTAAGCCTGTTCCGGAGCTCCAGGAGGCGCTTTTCCTCCGCGCTCAGACTCGGCTTCACCCCCATCACCTCGGCTTCTGCGCTATGTAGATGCCGTCCTGGAAGACCCTGACGTCCTTATCCTTTATCCTGGTGGCCCTCTCGATGTTCGCTGCGGTCTGACCCGCCGCCTCCTTGTCTATGGAGAACACCTTCAGGACGGTCATCCTGCCCCCCTCGGGGCCCTTGAGCTGGACCCTCTCGACCTCCACCTTCGTGTCCCCGACGATCTCCGCGTACCTCGGGGCCTTCTCCCCGAGGAAATTCTCGATCACCACCTTCCTCCCCTTCACGGTGACCTTGATGGGGAAGTGGGAGTACCTGACGTGCATGATGTAGGTGAATCCCTGGGTGACGCCCTTGACCATGTTCCTAACGTGGGCCTCCCAGGTCCCGGCCACGGCGGCCTCCTTCCTCCTGGGGAGGGGGCACCTGATGACGACCCTCCCGTCTTCCAGCTCCAGCCTGACCTTCCTGTGGGTGAAGGTCCTCCTCAGCTCACCCAGGGGCCCCTTCACGATAAGGGTATCACCCTCCTTCCGGACCTCAACGCCCTCGGGGATTTCCACGACCCTCACGACCTCCGGCGCGATGGGCATCTCCACCACCTCAGTAGATGTAGGCCAGGAGCCTCCCCCCGACCCTCTCCCTCTTGGCCTGGTCGCTCGCCATGATCCCCCTGTTGGTGGTCATGATGAGGAAGCCGAAGTTCAGCGCTGGTAGGTACCTCTTCTCCCACTTCTCCAGCTCCTTGTACTTGACGGGGAAGTGGGGCATGATGGGGCCGCACCTGTTTATGTGGGGCGAGAGCCTGATCCTGAAGCCCCCTCCCCTCCCGTCCTCGAAGATCTCGTACTCCTCGACGTAGCCCCTTTCCTTGAGGAGGCCGAGGATGTTCCCGATGAGCTTCGAGTAGGGCCTGAAGACGATCTCCCTCTTCCCCTTCCTTGCCGCGTTGTCGAGGTTGCTCATGAAGTCCGAGATCAGGCTGTGTCTCATCGGCACCACCTCAGGAGTACTTCTTGAATCCCAGCTCCGCGGCGACCTCGCGGAAGCACTGCCTGCAGAGCCTCAGGCCGTACCTCCTGATCAGACCCCTCTTCCTACCGCACCTTACGCATCCGTCCCTCCTACCGAACTTCTTCTTCGGCTTCAGCACAGGCTGGGGCATCTCACTCCACCTCCAACTCAACCCCAAAGGTCTTCCTCACGAACTCCATGGCCTCCTCCCTGGAGACCCTGTGGTGCCTTGGCACCTTCCCCCTGGCCCTCCTCCTCCTGGCGACCCTCATCCCGGGCCTTGCGAGGGTGACGCAGACGTCCATGCCGAAGATCCCGATGTCGGGATCGTACCTCACGTCCCGGAAGAGGGTGTAGTCCGGGATCCCGAAGGAAAAGCCGCCCTGCTGGTCGAAGGAGGACTCAGGGAGCCTAAAGTCCCTCGCATCTAGGGCCCTCCTGAGGAAGTCGAGGGCCCTCTTCCCCCTCAGGGTGACCTTCACCCCTATCGGTAGCTTCTTCCTGATCCCGAAGTCCCTGATGGTCTTCTTCGCCCTCGTGAACACGGGCTTCTGCCCGGTGAGCCTCTTCACGAGCTCCCCGGCCTTCTGCAGCCTCTCTCCGCTCTCCCCGACCCCTATGTTTACCACCACCTTGTCGACCAAGATCCTGCGCATGGGGTTCTCAGGCAACCGTCCTCACCTCCGGGAGCTCGATCAGGGGCCTTTTCCTACCGATGATAAAAACGTTTTCCTTGATCGTCTCGAAGCCCTCCTCGAAGCGGACCCTGTTGGGCGCCGAGGACCTCTCCACGATGTACTCCTTGATGTGCCCGATCCTGCCCACGTGCCTGCCTCCGATGATCAGTGCCATGACGCCTGGCTCGAACCTTATGTGCTCCAGGATCTCCTGATCCGGCACCGAGATCTTCAGGACATCCCCTGTCCTGTACACGTCCTCCTCAACGAGGATGTTCCTGCCGTCGTTAAGGTTAAGCTGCGTGATCCCCCCCTTGACGGTGGTCTTGTTCTCAATCCTGACCAGCTTCCAGGACGCGTTCTCCTTGGGGATGGGGTTCGGGTAGAGCCTCCCCTTGGTGTCGATGAGGACCCTCCAGTAGCCCTCGATCTCCGGTATGGCCACGGTGTCCATGATCCCCACGGGGAACTTGTGGTCCGTTATGGGTCTCCCATCCACGAGGACCTTCCTCTGCTTGATGATCTTCTTCGCCTCCTTCGCCCTGTCCGCCAGAGCCAGGTGGTCCCTGATGACGTAGAGCAGGGGTACGGCCCTCTCCTTGGGGTGGGGGCCGGGGGAGACCTTCACCGCCCACTTGGCGACCTTCCTGGGGATCCTCAGGCTCTTGGGGGCGGCTAGCCTCTTAAGATGCCTGCTCAACCTCAACACCTCCCAGTTTCTCGGCCCTCCTAGGGTCGCTCAGGTCCAGCTTCACGATCTGCACGTTTGACGGGTCTATGGGCTTGGGGACCTCCTTCCCGTCGGCCTTCCTCACCGTGACGCCCTCGACGACGATCTTCAGCCTCTCGTAGTCCACCTCCATGACCTTCCCCTCGTGCCCCCTCATGGAGCCCCTCATGACCCTCACGATGTCTCCCTTCCTGACGGGGAAGGACCTCCTCCCATACTTCTCCCTGAGCTCGGGGCTGAGGTTGGCGGAGAGCATCTTCCTCCTCTTGTGCCAGGGCGCTGTGTACCTGAACTTCCTCTGCTTCCTCGGCTGCTTCGACGGCATGATACCACCTCACACGATGATGGAGGCCGTGGCGGCCACCTTGGGCCAGCGCTCTGCGGCCTCCCTCGCCACGGGCCCCTTGATCTCGGTGCCCTTCGTCTCCCCCTTCTCGTTCGTGATAACGGCCGCGTTGTCCTCGAAGATCACAGTGGTCCCGTCAGGCCTCTTGTAGGGCCTCCTCGTCCTGATAATTACCGCCCTCATGACCTTCTTCCTCATGTCCGGTGTCCCCTTCTTCACGCTGACCACCACCATGTCCCCTATGCCTGCGGCTGGGAGCCTCCTGTGGACCCCCTTGTAGTTGATCACAGCAATGATCTCCAGGAGCTTGGCTCCGGAGTTGTCTGCGCAGACGAGCTTCGCGCCGACGGGGAGGCCCCTGGTGGCCTTTGCAGGTATACCCCTCATCTCCCAACACCCCTCTTCAGGACCTCTATCACCACGAAGTGCTTGGTCTTGCTGATGGGCCTGGTCTCCGCGATCCTGACCAGATCCCCCTCCCTGGCGCCGATGCAGGGAGGGTTGTGGGCGGGAATCCTCGAGCTGACCCTTGCGTACCTCTCGTACTTGGGATCCTTCTTCAGCCTCCTAACCTCCACGATGACCGTCTTCTCCGCCCTCGCCCTGACAACGACGCCCTGGAGAACGATCCCTCTGACCTTGAGGTGCCCGTGGAACGGGCAATTGGGGTCGTCGCACTCCCCCTCCGGGGGCCTGACGTCAATCCCTATGTCCCTCGCCATCTCCCCTTCCTCCTCAGCACCCTCCTGGTCCTCTCGACCGGCCGATAGAGTATATCGTCCCCTTTAATAACTATGCGCCTACCGGAAACGGAAAATTCGAAGACTGCGCCCCTCTTCGGGACCACCTTCCCCGAGACCAGGAGGGTGTTCTTCGTCTCGTCCTCGACGATCCCGGTCAGGCCCACCAGCGTCGGGTCCGTGTGCCGGAGGACCCTTACCCTGAGGCCCACCAGCTCGTGGGCCGGGAGAAAGCGGGCCCTCCTCACTACAGGACCTCCACCGTGTATCCCATGTCCTCCAGGATCTTCGCGATCTTCTCCCTGTGGTCGCCCTGGATCTCGATCCTCCCGTTCTTGACCGTCCCACCGGCCGCGACCTTCTTCTTCAGCATCTTCGCGATCTCCTCGAGGTCTACTAGCTTCGGGTCGAAGCCATCTATGATGGTCACCTTCTTCCCGTACCTGCGGACGTCCACGTAGATCTTTATGAACATCGTCTCGGGGATGAGGTCCTCGAAGCCTCCTATCGAGAATTCCTCCTCATCCCTCCAGGCGCTCACCTCTCAGCTTCACCTCGTTCCCTGAGCACTGTCAGGATTCTAGCTATCTGCTTTTTTAAGTTTCTTATCTTTGCCGGGTTCCTGGCGACGCCGCCCAGGGCGGCGTGGACCCTCTCCTCGAAGAGCTCATTCCTCAGCTCCTCGAGCTTCCTCCTCAGCTCCTCCGTGCTCTTCTCCCTCAGCTCCCTCGCCTTCAGCAGCGGCAAGCTTCCTCACCTCCTCCTCGTCCACAACAACCTCGTCCGGCAAGACCTCCCCGGGCGGGAGGATGGCCACGTACACCCCTATGACGCCCTGCTTGGGGACCGCTATGGCGAAGCCCTTCCTCATCTGGGAGAAGGCCGGCTCCCCGCAGTGCTTAACCTTGCCGGCCTTGAAGTTCTCGCTCCTGGCCCTGTCCCCTGTGAGCTTCCCGCTGATCACTATCTGGACCCCCCTGGCCCCGGCCCTCATGATCCTGTCCAGGGCCTGGTGTGCCACCCTGCGGAACTTCCACCCCCTCTCTATCGCCAGGGCGATGCTCTCGGCCATCACCTGCGGGTTCAGCTCCGGCTTCTGGATCGCCTTAACCTCGATCTGGGGGTTCTCGAAGCCGAACTCCTCCTTGACCTTCCTCTCTATCTCCCTGATCCTCTCGCCCTTCCTCCCTATGACCAGGCCGGGCCTGCTGACCTCAACCACGATGTGCGTCCCCAGGGGGGTCTTGCGCACCCTCATTCCCCCCATGTACGCGCCCCTGAGCTCCCTCATGAGGTACTCCTTGAGCAGGACCTTCCTGAGGGCCTCCCTGATGAACTTCCTCTCGATCCCCATCACTCCACCTCCTTCACCACGACCTCTAGGTTCACGGTCTCCTTCCTGATCGGGGTGCTCCTCCCGAAGGCCCTGGGCTTGAACCTCACCTCGGTCCTGCCCTTGTAGGCGGAGACGTGGACCAGCTTGAGGCGGTCGGGGTCCAGGCCCTTGTCCTCGGCGTTCGCCTCCACGTTCTTCAGGACCTTCAGGAAGAACCTGGCGGCCTTGACCGGGTACTTACCGGGGCCCACCTTCCCCTTCCGGTGGGAGACGGAGTCCGTGTATCTCCTCACGGGGATGGGCCTCCTCTTGGCGATCACGTCTTCCAGGAGCCTCTTAGCGTCCTGGAGCATGAGCCCCCTGATGGCGTTGGCGAGCTCGTAGGCCCACTTCCTGGAGATGGGCATCTCCCTGCCGTAGGCCCTGGCGTACAGGTCCTTTTCCTCCTCCGGGATCTGGAAGGCGTAAGGCATCTTCACCACCTCACTTCAGCGGCAGGAACTTGGAGCTCCTGGTGGCCCCCACTCCCGGTGCGCTGTGCTTGACCTCCTTCCTGGTGAGGGCGAACTCCCCGAGGTAGTGGCCGATCATCTCGGGCTTGATCTCGAACTCCACGAACTCCCTGCCGTTGTAGACGGCCACCCTCCTCCCCACCATCTGGGGGAGGATGATGATGTCCCTCCTGTGGGTCCTGACCACGGGCTTCTTGCCCTTGATGATCCTCTCCATGGCCTTGCGCTGCTCCTCGTTGAGGCCCCTCTTAAGGCTCCTCCTCGCCCTGGCGGGGAGGAGCGGGAGCAGCTCCTCCAGGCTCATCTTCTGGAGCTCCTCGAGGGTGTACCCCCTGTACCTGAACTCCCTCCTCGGCATCTCACCTCTTCCTCCTCTTCTTCTTCGGGGCTATCCTACCGACCTTCCTGCCCGGCGGCGCGTTCTTGGAGACCGTGCTGGGCCTGCCCACGTGCTGGTGGCTGCCGCCGCCGTGGGGGTGGTCCACCGGGTTCATGGCAACCCCCCTCGTCCTGTAGGCCTTCCTGGCCCTGCTCCTCAGGGCGTGGACCTTCTTCCCCGCCTTCAGGAAGGGCCTGTCGCTCCTGCCCCCTCCGGCCACGATCCCGATGACGGCCCTGCACCTGGGGTGGAAGGACCTGAACTGGCCCGAGGGCATCTGGACCACGACCTCCCTACCGTGGGAGATCACGGTGGCGTATGCCCCCGCCGTCCTGACGTACCTACCGCCGTCCCCCGGAACCCCCTCGATGAAGTATATGGGGACGCCCTCCGGGATCGAGGCCAGGGGCATGATGCTGCCCGGGCGGACCTCAACCGCCTCGCCCACGAGGACCTTCTGGCCCACGTACATGCCGTAGTGTGCCGGTATGTATGCCTTCAAGGACTCGAAGCGCACCACCGCCAGTGGGGCCGTCCTGCCCGGGTCGTGCACGATCTCCTCGACCACCCCCACACCCTCCCTGATGGGGGGTAGTCTGGCGTCGGCCTTGTACCTGTGGCTGGGCGCCCTGAAGGTCGGGCCGCCGCGGCCCTTCCTCTGCGAGTAAATCCTCTTGCCCATCTACCCCACCTCAGATGACGCCCAGCCTTATTAGAATCTCCTCCGCCGAATACCCCTCCGCCAGCTTCACTATGGCCTTCTTCCCGTGCTTGGTGTTCATGGTCCAGACCCTGTCCACCTTTACCCCGTACTTCTCCTCGACGGCCCTCTTGATTGTGGGCTTGTTCGCTGAGCGATCCACTAAGAACACGAGCTTGTTCTCCCTCTCGGCGAGCATGAAGCTCTTCTCGCTGAGCCAGAGCTGCTTGATCACCTCCACGGCTCCCACCCCCCTATCTCCTGGAGGGCCTCCTCGGAGAGCATGAGGAGCCTGCCGGGGTCTCCGCCCGGCGCCAGGACCTCGGCGTTCAGCTCCCGGGGCGTGAGGACCTCCACGCCCGGGATGTTGGAGAAGGCCCTCTCCGCGGGCTCCTTGGAGGAGACCACGACCAAGACGCTCTTCCTGACCCTGTACCTCCTGCCCCTCATCTTGCCCTTGCCGGCCCTCATCTTCCTGTCGTGGGCCCTCTCCAGCTCCTCCCCGAGGCCGAGGGCGAGCAGGAGTTCCTTGGCCTGGGATACCCTCTCCAGGCCCTCCAGGCCCCGGACCACGATGGGCACCGTGAGGCCTTCGGGTACCCTGTGCCCCCTCGCCCTCACCAGCTCGGGGACGGCGGTGGCGGCAAGTGCGCTGAGCTTGGCCAGCCTCCTCTCCTTCCTGTTCATCTTCCTCGCCCAGACCTTCTCCGCCCTCGGCGGGTGGGCCCTCCTCCCGCCGACGGTGCCCGGCGCGAAGGCCGCCCTGCCGGTCCTCGCGAGCCTCGGGACCCTGGACATGCCGTACCCCGGCCCCCAGGACTCCGCGACCCTCCTCTTCCCGGCCTCGGGAGAGGCGCCGTAGGGCTGCCTCCTGTTCATCTGGAACACCCTCACGGCCCTCCTTATGAGGTCGGGCCTGAGCGGTGTCTCGAAGACGGGCGGGAGCTCGACCTCCCCGACGACCTTCCCGCTGGTGTCGTAGACGTTCACCTTCAAGGCCTCACCCCCTGCTGGGATCCCGTGTACACGTAGGTCAGGTCGACCTCCTCCCTCTCGCTGGGCGGCCTGACGGCGTCCCTCATGACGATGAGCCTCTTGGCCGGGCCAGGGACGGAGCCCTTGAGGATGACGTAGCCCTCCCTCAGGACGCCGTAGTGGAGGAATCCCCCCTTGGGGACGACCTCCGACCCGTCCTCGCCTATCTTGAGCACCAGCTTGTTGAACTCGGTCCTCTGGTGGAAGCCCGTCTGTCCGGCCTGCGGCACCGTCCAGCGGACCCAGTCCGGGTGCCAGGGGCCAAGGGTGCCGATCATCCTCCTGTGCTTGCGGTTCTTGTGGTGTAGAAGCTTGACGCCGAACCTCTTCACGTGACCCTGGAAGCCCTTCCCCTTGGTGATCGCGAGGACGTCAACCCACTTGCCGACGAAGCCGAACTCCTCGAACTTGAACTCGGTGCCCAGCCTCTCCCTCGCGAAGGAGATCCTGTCCTCGAGGCTGCCCCCTCCTACCCTGATCTCCACCAGATCCGGGACCTTCTTGGGGACCCCGGTTATCCTCCAGGGCTGGGTGCCCATGATGAACCTGACCTCTGCGACCCTCTCCATCTTCCCCTCCATCCTGGACCAGGCCGCCTCGACGTCGTAGTTCTTGGGCGTGGGGAACCTCCTGGAGAGGTACTTGGGCAGCTCCGGGGCCCAGACCTCGCCTATGCTCCTCAGGCCGTAGGGCGTCTTCTCGTAGAAGCGCACCGCAAGCGCGAGCATGGGGGGAGTCTCGATCACCGTTACCGGGGTCCAGACGTCCATGCCCGCCGTCGTGGAAAGCCTCCTATGGTCCTTCAGGAAGACGTAGGTCATGCCAGCCTTGTACCCGGCGAAGGCCTGTATTCTGGGCCCTTCTTCGATCTCCGGCCACGACCTGATCTTGGGGACCCAGCTCCTCGCCCTGACCCTCGGGTAGAAGGCCAGGGAACCCCTTCTAGGCCTGCTCAACTTCGACATTCCCACCACCGGGCCTTCGGCCTACGCGGGCCGGCGCCCAAGCCTCCAGCCCTCCTCCACGTAGGTAAAGGAGGTTTTTAACCTTTCCCTCCCAGGGCGAAGACCGGAACGCCCCTCCCCGAAAGAGACGCCAGGACCCTCCGGTAGCTCCTCCCCTCCCTCGCCTCCTCCACCCACTCCCTGGGGTCCTCGCCGACGGCCGGAAGGGCCTCCATCAGCCAAGCCAGCATGCCCCTCTTAAGCCTGAACCTGTCCACCATCACGTACTGGACGTGGCCCCCATCTAGGAGGTCCAGAAGGGGTCCGGAATCCCCCTCGCCCGGGGCCACGGGGCCGTAGAAGACGTAGGTCCTGACACCCCTCTCCGAGGCCATCCTCAGGGCCTCCAGCCTGGCAGACGGTGGGGGAGCCCCCGGCTCCAGGCGGCGGGCACGGGAGTCGTCCAGCGTGGACACGGAGACCCCGAGCTCCCCATGGACGAGGAGGTCGAGGTCCCTGAGGAAGAGGGTGCTCTTGGTCATGAGGGTGAATGGAACATTTTCCCTGACCAGAAGCTCCAGGACGGACCTCGTGAGGCGGTACCTCGCCTCCAGCGGCTGGTAGGGGTCCGTCACCGAGCCTATGAGGATCCTTCCCCTGCGCCCCTG
>QMSR01000010.1 GCA_003649695.1 Thermoplasmata archaeon | reverse complement strand
GGAGAGGAGGAGCAGGGCTGACTCCATCGTCGTGAACCACCCCCTGTTCCAGGTGGCCCTCATCCAGGCGAGGGAGGCCGTAAGGGAGCCGAACCCGAAGCTAGAAAAGCTGAGGTCCCTGGTGGCGGAGGCCCTGGAGGGAGGGGGTAGGGTCATAGTCTTCACCAAGTACAGGAAGAGCGTCCAGGTGATCGTCGACGCCCTCTCCGAGGTCCCGGGGGCGGTGCCGGTCCGCTTCGTCGGGCAGGCCAGCAGGGGTGACAGGGGGATGAGCCAGAGGGAGCAGGCGGAGGTCCTGGAGGCCTTCCGCCTAGGGCACTACAACGTCCTCGTGGCCACGAGTGTGGCGGAGGAGGGGCTCGACGTCCCGGAGGTGGACACGGTCATCTTCTACGAGCCCGTGGAAAGCGCCATAAGGTCCATCCAGCGGAGGGGGAGGACGGGGAGGAGGAGGTTCGGCAGGGTAATCGTTCTCGTCATGGAGGGGAGCAGGGACGTTAACTACTACTGGGCGGGCAGGTGGAGGGAGAGGAGGATCATGTCCCTGATCAGGGCCATAAGGGAGAGCCACCCGGACAAGGTGCCCAAGCGCAGGTGGAACCCCTTCTCCGGGACCGGGACGGTCCAGAGCAGGATAGACGATTTTTAACGTATCCCAACAGTAGGATACTGTGAAGGAGAAGCTCTACTGCGAGGTCTGCGGGAGGGAGACCTCGGTCCTGATCCCCGTCATCATCGACGGGGCCCTCGTGTACGCCTGCCCCAGGTGCGCGAAGCTCGGGACACCCGTGAAGAGGAAGACAGAGCCCCCTCCTCCGCCGAGGCGCCCGGTCCCCAGGAGGAGGGGCAGGAGTCCAGACTTGCTCGCGGTGGAGTGGGAGCTCGTCGAGGACTACGGGAGGAGGATCAGGGAGGCCAGGAACAGGCTCAACATGACCCTGGACGAGCTCGCCTCAAGGGTGGGGGAGAGGCGCAGTGCCCTGGCGAAGATAGAGAGGGGGGAGCTCAGGCCCACCGACCAGGTGATCGCCAGGCTCGAGAGGGTGCTGGGCATCAAGCTGAGGTTCAAGATCGAGGAGAAATCCTGATTTCTCTCGCGAATCCCTTCTTCACGAGGATCGAGGCGATCTCCCCGGAGAGGGTCACGATGTCCCCCTTACGGAGCCTCACCTCGCCCCCGCTGGGGAGGAGGAAGCGGTCTAGGTCAGCCCTAACGAGGATGGTTGTGCCCTCGAGCCTCTTCCTGGTCCTCTTTCCGCACCTCTGGACGGCCTCCACGTATCTCTTGTAGAGCTTGATGAGCTCCTCCAGGAACTTCCTCTCCATGGGCGTGAGGGCCTCGAGCTCCCTCCTCCTCTCCCTGGTGGTCCTGTCGGAGACCGCCACTGCCAGGGAGGCCATCTTCCTGAACCTGTGTCTCAGGATGACCCTCAGGGCCCCGTTGGCGTTCTCGTGGAACTTCATGTACTGGGCGAAGGCGAGGTCCCCCGGCTCCAGCTCCTTCAGCCTCTTCAGGAGCTCGTCCATCGCGGTCACGACCTCCTCGTAGAACCTGGGGTCGAGCTTGGCGAGGCTGGACGTGTTTACCTCCTTGGAGTAGGCGCTGTAGAGCTTCTCGAGGAGCCTGTTGAACGATGTCACGTTGGATCAGGCCACTCCGTGCCTCATAAACCTTCTTTTCAGCTCCTTGGAGATCCTGTCGGCGGCTACCAGGGGTGAGGGGCCTCCTTTGGTCATGAGGGGCTCGAGGATCCTCCTCACGTCCTCGAGGGTGCAGAGGTGGCCCGGAGACGCGTAGTATTTCCTCCTCCCGTAGCCGAATACGAGGGCCCTGGGCTCCCCGTCCAGGAATACCCTGTCTCCCACGACCTCTCCCACCAGGAGGGACTTGGCCACCCCGATGGTCGGGGCGCCCAGGAGGACGCCTAGGTGGGACGCTATCCCCACCCCCCTGGGGTGGAGGACACCGTTCCCGTCCACGAGGATTAGGTCGAACTCGAGTCCCTCCAGGGCCCCGAGCATGGGCTCCAGCTCCCTGTAGGAGAGGTAGGTCGGTATGTAGGGGAAGCGGACCTCTGTCACGGCGGTCCTTGTCTCGAGGACCCTCCCTCCGAGGTCCGCGATGACCGCGGCCGCGAACGCCCTGTCCCCAGCGTAGGCGACGTCCACCGCGGCTATCCTGTGCACCTCTCCCAGGGGCTCCAGCCTTATCCCCCTCCTCACGCGCTCCTGTTCCTCCCTGAGCCTCCCGAGGATCCCCAGCCTCGGGAGGTCCTCGAAGAGGTACTTCCCCAGGTTGACCCTGCCCTCGATGACCTGCACGCCCTCGGAGGAGAGGAGCCTGGCTTTCAGCCCTGGTCTGTCCCTGAACTCCCCCACCCTCCCGTCGGAGGCCACGAGCCTGTGGTACGGTGCTGTTTCGGGCATGGAGGCTGCCCTGGCCGCGAAGGCCCTTGCCGCTATGGGGTCCCCCAGGGCCAGGGCTGCGAGGCGGTAGGTGCTCACCCTGCCCCTCGGGATGGAGGAGACGATCTCGTCCATGGCGGAGTAGAGGTCTATCATCTTGCGATCACGATGAGGGAGACGACGGAGAAGGCCAACAGTAGTGCGTTCACGAAGAGTGGTAGCGGAACCTGAAGGTCTAGGACGCAGCCCATGATGGACACGATGGAGAACGCGAAGAGCCCGAGGAGGAGGATGGAGAAGACTTCCTTCCAGGATACCTCCTTCCCCTGGGAGAGGAGGAGGACCCTGTCCCCCGCCACCCACAGGGCCACGGCCCCGGCGGCGAACGGAATGACCCAGAGGACGCCGGAGTAGATGGCCTGTAGTGGCCTCTCGTAGGTGGATGCGATGTACGATGAGAAGATGAGGGAGAAGGCGGCGAGCAGGAGGGCGATCAGCCTCAGGACGGTGGAGGGCCTGGGATGCCCCGCCTTCTCCAGTAGCTGCGACAGCATTCCCTTCACGTCGTGGGTCTTGAAGATGAAGTAGGAGCCCAGGGCCAGGAGGATGACCGATATGGAGAGGTTTGCCGGGGATATGGATCCCCTGCCCGTGATGTAGAGGACGAACATACCCGTTATGGCCGTCAGGCTATAGGCTAGGAAGATGATGGCCAGGGGGGTCAGGACCCTCCTGAGGAAGTTAACGTCCTCGAGGGCCTTCTTTATCGTGTAATAGGTACTCTCCAGCTCCTGGGCCTGGCGGACGACGACCCTCCTCACGTGGACCACCCTCGCCCTGCTCTGGATTATCGGCAGGACGAACTCGTCCTCGGCGCCGTCGGAGACGAATATCACCTCCCTTGCGCCGGTCCTGGAGAGGACCTCCTCCAGCTGCCTCGAGATCTCCAGGTCGCTCTTGACGCCCACGTCGGGGTGGCCCGTGAGTATCGCCACCTCCGCCTCCTCCCCCATGGACCTCAGCTCGTCGGCCACGGAGACGGCCGCCAGGAAGGAGTTGACGTCGCTGTCCTCGGGGTCCCTGGTCCCCAGCGCCACCGCTGCCCTGACGACGTCCTCCCTCCCCAGGACCGGGCCCCTGATCCCGGCCTTCTGCCCCAGGTCGTCGTCCCTGTCCACGACGATGACCAGCTTCGGCACCTCTTTCCCATTCCCCGGGCCCGAATAAAAATCTCCTCTTCCATAGGGTACCGTGACCTCGAGGATTCCCGGATTCTACCGGTTGGGGGTCGAGGAGAGGAGGAGGAAGGTGGCCGAGATTGCCTCCCTCTCGGATGGGGAGGTCAGGGTCCTGGAGGAGATGGGCTGCCTGGGGGAGCTGGCGGACAGGATGATCGAGAACGTGATCTCGGTCCACGAGCTCCCGCTGGGGATCGCGACGAACTTCATCATCAACGGGGTCGAGAGGCTCATCCCCATGGCCATCGAGGAGCCCAGCGTCGTCGCGGCGGCGAGCAATGCTGCCAAGCTGGCCAGGCCCACCGGGGGCTTCACCGCGAGGGCGGACGAGCAGGTCATGATCGGGCAGGTCCAGCTCATAGGGGTACCCTCCCCCCACTGGGCTGCGATGAGGATCCTCGAGCACAAGGAGGAGGTATTGGATCTGGCGAACGAGCAGGACCCGGTGCTCGTGAAGGTCGGTGGCGGTGCCAGGGACCTGGAGGTCAGGGTCCTGGAGAGCCCCATAGGCCCCATGGTCGTGGTGCACCTGCTCGTGGACGTCAGGGACGCCATGGGGGCGAACGCGGTGAACACCATGGCCGAGGCCGTGGCACCTAGGCTCGAGCAGATCACCGGGGGCAGGGCGCTGCTGAGGATTCTCTCCAACCTGGCGGTGCACAGATTGGCCAGGGCCTGGGTCAGGTATGCGGCCGACGTGGTCGGGGAGGAGGTGGTGCAGGGCGTGCACGCGGCCTGGGCCTTCGCCTACGCGGACCCCTTCAGGGCGGCGACCCACAACAAGGGGATCATGAACGGGATCGACGCGGTGGCGATAGCGACGGGCAACGACTGGAGGGCGATAGAGGCCGGTGCCCACGCCTACGCCGCCCTAAAGGGATACAGGCCCCTGACGACCTGGGAGATCGACGGGAACGGAGACCTCGTGGGCACCATTGAGCTCCCGATACAGGTGGGCGTGATAGGCGGGGCCACCAAGACCCACCCCAAGGCCGCCATAGCCAGGAAGATATTGGGGGTCAGCGGCGCCAGGGAGCTGGCGGAGGTGATGGCCGCGGTGGGCCTCGCGCAGAACTTCGCCGCTCTGAGGGCCCTGGCAACGGAGGGCATCCAGAAGGGACACATGAAGCTCCACGCGAGAAACATAGCGATCATGGCAGGAGCGAGGGGACCGGAGATAGACCTAGTCGTAAGGGAGATGCTCAATATAGGAAAAGTGAGAGTTGACATTGCGAGGGAAATTTTAGGAAAAATAAGAAAAAGCAAGTAAGTATCTAATTTAACGTGGAATTCGACAACATCCTCATCAAGGCCGAGGGGGTTTACAAGCGGTTTGGCCACCGGCACGTGCTCAGGGACATCAATCTCGAGGTCAGGATGGGCGATAAATTGGTGATACTGGGCTCCAACGGCGCAGGCAAGAGTACATTGGTAAAAGTTCTCCTAGGGATTGAGAGGCCTGCATGAGGAGGGGCCAAATAGGGCACGTCCCCGACCCGTCAGGGATCTTGCTACACTCCTGGACATAAATGATTGTGGCTTCTTTGAAAATTTTAGAAATTAAAAAATTTCTAAATAAGAGAATCAAAACGCTGTCCAAAAGGGGGAGCTGAGGGAAACCACGGCTAGGTTTCATGTGAGCGTCACCACCATGTACGATCTATGTGTGATCGTCAACGGGCATAGGGGCAAGGGCGCTCTCGGCGGTCATCTTCTCCTACATCTTTAGAGGGATAAAAAGAAGAAAATTACAGTAGAAGGCTTGAGAGTTGCTTGAGTTCCAGCTTCAAGAGCGAGGCTTAGTCTGCACACCTTTCAGGATCACGCTTATGTAGGTTGTGAGCATGAAATCTGTTTTTCCTGCGATGCGTTAGACAAAATTATTAAACTCGCATTGAAGCGTGGAGGTCAAGGATGAACATACTAATGGTTCTATCAGACAACACCTATCCACCTGATATTAGGGTTAAGAAGGAAGCTAGATCGTTGATCGATGCCGGACACAGAGTCTTCCTGATATGCAGAAGAGGCGCAAACCAGGCTAAGAATGAAGTTGTTGATGGAATTCATGTATACAGGATCGATCTTCCATTCTCATCAATACCTCTAATCTTCCCCTTCCTCTACCTTACCATATACAGATTTATTATTATTCCATATATTTTATCTATTGTGAAAAAACATAAAATAGACGTTCTCCACGTACATGATCTACCGTATGCATTAGCAACGTGCATAGTCGGAAAAATCATTAAAAAACCTGTGATTTTTGATATGCATGAGGATTATATTGCAATGATGCTGTATACCTCTAAACATAAATTTATAATTAGAATTTTATCGAAGATTTTGGAGGTGGAGGAGAAGATTGCTCTCAAAATGTCAACGAAGATTATTGTGGTGGTCGAGGAGGAGATAGGGAGGCTTGTGAAGTTAGGCGTACCTACGCAAAAGATAGTGGTGATACACAATACCGAAGATCCAAATGAACTGGACAAACTGCAATCCTCAATACCGGATTTTAGCGAACAATTCAGAGATAAATTTGTCATAACGTACATCGGTGGGTTTTCGAGGCATCGAGGCTTGGATGTATTGATTAAAGCCATGCCTCTAATCCTGGATGAAATACCAAATGCCCATTTGCTACTCGTAGGAGATGGCGTTATGAAAGATCATCTAGTGAAAATGTGTGAAAAGATAGGTATTGAAGATAAAGTCACTTTTACTGGATGGGTGAGTTTTGAGGAGGCATTGGGATACCTGAAAATTAGTGATGTATGCGTAATACCCTATCATAAAACAAGACAGACAAACAAATCATTTCCGCACAAACTAAGCCAATACATGTATTTTGGGAAACCCATAGTTGTGAGTGATGTGGATTCCCTGAAGAGAATCGTCGAAGAAACAGGATGCGGGATCATCTTCAAAGCAGGTGATCATGAGGATCTGGCTAAAAAAATCATAGAGGTTAAAAAGCATAATTTACTAAAAGAATTGGGCGAAAAAGCCAGAGAAGCTTTTGAAAGGAAATATAATTGGAATAATACGAGTAAAAAATTAATTGAATTATATAGTATTTTATCATAATTATAAATTTAGATATAGAAAAACATAAATTATTGATGTTTTAGGTGATCGGGTATGCTTTAAATTTCAAATTTTTAAATGTCTTATTCTTTAGCTTTGTCGAAGAGGAGATGCTGTTTTGAAAGAATCCAATATAAGTTGCAAAGAAATATTAATGGCAATAGAGAAATTGCATAATTGGAGAGTCAAATATAACAATGAAAAAATAGGTTTTGGTTATGATCAATATGAACCTAATCGCGAATTTTATTATCCTGAAGCAGGCGCTTTATGGGGAAATGGATATGTAAAACTTTATCAAATTACAAAGAAAGAAGAATATTTAAATTTGGCAGAAAATGCGGCTAAACAACTTATTGAAATTAGGAATAAGAAATATAGAGAATTTTCATGGGGTCTTCCGTGGAAATGGCATGATTGTCCAAATACCTTTTCCTTCCTAATCACTACAGTATATGGCGGAGAATTTTTTCTTAATTTATATAAAGTTACTAAAAATAAAAAGTATTTGGGGATAGCGCAGAGCGTCGGAAATTGGATAATTAATGAATGTGGGTATAAGAAAGAAGATGAAGGAATATGGTTTTATTACTCAGATTGTGAAGTTTTTCACTATCCTATTTTTAATGCTATTAGTAAGGCAAGCGGGTATTTAGCCAAACTTTATATGCATACGAAAAAGCGGCATTTCCAAACCATGGCAGAATTAGCAGCTGTGTACGTCATTAATAAACAGAATCGAGACGGCTCTTGGTATTATAGCAATAAAAGTATGTACATAGATAATATTCATACCGGTTATGTAATCGAAGGTTTATGTGATGTTTATGAAATCTTTCCTCATATGAGGAAAAAATTACAAAAAGTACTGAAGGCCGCTGGTGATTTCTATTGGCGTAATTTATATACCCCAGAAGGATTTGGATTTGAATATACAGTTACTGAACCATCGTTTAAGAAAATTTTATATAATTTAAAAAAGATATTTTTAAGATCATCACTGGAGACAAGATTATGGGGATATGCTACCGGTATTAGGGCATTTACAAAGTTATCCAAAGCTCTCTCAATAGAAAATAAAGGATCTATTATAATAAAATACGTTATCAAAAATCTACAGGATAAATCTGGCGCATTTAAATATAAATCTAAAGATAAAAGATTTTATATCAGACATGAGGCTCACATGTTCGATGCTTTAGCCACATTCGTCTATGAGAATTATCTTAGAAATAATAAAAACTTAAAATTTTAGAATAATTCAAGAAATGAGGTTTGAGAATTCTTCAAGTTCCAGTTTTGAGAGCAGGGGCTTAGTTGGCACACCGTTCCTGTCCCAGCCCCTGGCCTCGTAGTACTCGTCCAGCATGTGCTGTAGCTCCTCCTCGGTTACCCTGGCCCCGGCGGAGGGTCCCTTTGGGATGGGATCCCTCATCACCCTGGGCGGGAGGGTGTCGTCCTTCCTGGAGAAGCCGTTCGCCACGTTGAAGATCCTGGCCATGTTGTAGATGCGCTCCCCTACGGCCATGAGCTCGGCCCTGGAGAACGAGAGTCCGTGGACCGCGTTGACGACCTCCTGCAGCCCCTCGAGGAAGAACATGTGTCTCGAGAACTTGCATATGCCAGTTGCGTCGTAGAGCTGCATGAGGTCCTCGTGGGTCTTCACCTCCCAGCCCTTGTTCTCCGCACTCAGCCTGTCCACGTTCTCGAACTTCCACCACTTCCCCACGAGCTCGGTGCCGTAGACGACGGCCGTCAGGTGGCACGCGCCCCTGTAGGACACGGCCTCCGCCAGCGCCATCCCCTTGATGCCGCGTATGTCGTAGGCCGGCAGCTCGAGGCCCTTGATGTGCATCGCGAACTCTGCGCCCTTCCCGAGGCGCTGGACAGCCCTCGCCACGCCGTCGCCGAGGAGCTGCCCCACCTTCCCCTGCCTGGTACCCATGCGCCAGAGCAGCTCTGCCGCCGCCTTCGGGTCCCCGAACCTGGCCTCAATCCCGTCGAGGTCCTCGGCCGTCAGGAGGCCTCTCTCGAAGGCCTCCATGGCCCAGGCGACGGTGACCCCCGCGGAGATGCCGTCCAGGCCCAGCCTGTCCACGATCTCGTTCAGGTAGATCACGGCCTCTATGTCCCCGATCTCCAGCATTCCGCCCAGGGCGTAGAGGAGCTCGTACTCCACGCCCTCGACCTTTGCCCCCGCATATGGGCCCTCCTTAACCTCTACGTACCTGCCGCAGGGCTTGGTGCAGTTCGGACAGGGATGGAGCTTTACCGTGTACTTGGGGGCCCAGTGGTAGGGGTCCAGGGGCAGTAACTCCCTCTCGGGGTCCTTCACCCTGTCGTAGAAGCTCTGGAAGTAGCCCCACTGGAAGTTCCTGCTCGGGAAGGTCCCCCGCGAGAGGTTCATCCAGCGCAGGAACTCGCCTGTCCCGTAGTTCATGTCGTCCTTGGTCGCGGGGTGCTCCTTGATGATCTTGGTCCACTTCGCGATCTGCTCCCTGACGGCCTCCGAGTCGAGGGGGATCTCCCCGGTGCCCCTGACTGCGACGGCCTTGAGGTTCTTGGACCCCATGACCGCACCGGGACCCGCCCTAGCTGCCTGCCTCTCCTCGAAGTCCACGCCGGCGATGAGGGAGAGCTTCTCGCCAGCGGGCCCTATGGCCCCGGTCTTGAAGTCCCTGCCCAGCCTCTCCTTTACGGCCTCCTGCGCCTCCAGTGCGTCCTTCTCCCCCCAGATCCCCTTGGCGTCCTCCAGGTACACCTGGTCATCGTCCACTACCAGAATCGAGGGCTCAGGCGCCCTGCCCTTGATCAGGAGCATGTCGTAGCCGGCCTTCTTCAGCTCAGGCCCAAGCGAGGCGCCGGCGACGGACCTGCCGAAGGCGCCCGTGAGCGGGGAGCGGAACACAAGGGTGGTCTTGGACGCCGTCGGTATTCCTGTCCCGACCAGGGAGCCGGGCGCGATGATGAGGGCGTTTCCCGGGGAGAGGGGGTCCGTCCCCGGGGGAACCTCCTTGAGGAGGAAGTATGAGGCGAACCCGAGACCTCCGAGGAAGCGCCTCACGAGACCCTCGTCCAGCTGCACCTTCCGAGACGAGCCGTCGTCGAGGTTGACGAAGAGGAGTCTGCCGCCAAACCCTTTGAGCGCCATTCCAGGGAGTAATATGAGTCCTCCTTTATCCTTATTTAAAATATACTTCCGCTATTAGCATTTGATGGCGTTCTGGAGGAGGAAGAGGGGGAAGTACATTGATCTCGCCGACTACGAGGTCGAGGAGCCCGAGGTCGCGGAGGCCGAGAGGGCGGTCTACGTGGTCGAGCTCGGGGACCCCGACCAGCTCAGGAAGGTGAAGGAGCTCATAGAGAGGGAGTACGTCGTCGTCTTCGACCTGACCCCCATGATGGAGAACGAGTTCGGGATCAAGAAGATAGCCTCCGAGCTGGCGGAGGCGGCCAAGGACTACGGGGGGGACGCCGCCTTCATCGACCCCGGCAGGATCATCATGTACGTCCCCAGGGGCATGAGGATCAGGAGGCAGAGGATAAGGCTGGCGGCCGAGTGATCAGGGATCCTCGCCCCTCCTGTCCAGCTCGTTCAGAGCTATCACTATAGCATGCTCGGTGTGGTAGCTCAGGGGCCCGAGGGAGAGCTCCGCCACGGCCCTGGACCTGAGGGCCTCCAGCTCCTCGGGCCTGAACTCCTCCTTGTCGCTCAGGACGAAGGTGGGGTTATGGGGCATAGGGGCACCCCTGATGTCCTCCCCTCCCTCCCTGAGGATCACGATGTTCTCCAGCTCCGGGAGCAGCTCAACCAGGCCACCCTCCCGGACGTAGATCCCGGGTGACGCCCTCCTCCACTCGGGACCGGAGGGCTTCAGGAGGGCGTGCCTTATCAGGGCAGCGATGTTCCTCTCATCCGGATTCAGGTACCTGACCTCGTCCCCGCGAACCATGAGGGTCTTCGGGGCCGTGTTCCCCCCCATGAGGATGGCGTAGAAGACGACGTTCCTCCTGATGTCCCTGCTGAGGAAGAAGGAGGCACCAATGGAGCGCACGATGATGTCTATCCTGCCCCCGGAGCCGGGCAGGTCCTCGAGGGTGAAGGTCCCGTCGGCGTTGGCCCTGTGCCCCAGGACGACTATGGTCACTCTGCCCAATCCGAGCCCTCCCTGAGCTGCTTGGCTAGGATCCTCCTCAGTCTCCTGTTCCCCCTCATACCCTTGATGGCCTTCCTCGCCATCCTGTAGTGCTTGAGGAGCTCCCTGACCTCCCTAGGGCTCCTGCCGCTGCCCCGGGCTATCCTGAGGATCCTCGTCCCCTTGATGATCTCGGGGTTCTCCAGCTCTTCCTCCGTCATGGAGTCCATGATCACGCGGAACCTCCAGAGGTCCTCCTCGCTCTTCCGGAGGGCCTCCTCCTTGACGTCCGCGACTCCCAGGGGGAGGGAGGAGACGAGCTTGCGCAGCAGCCCCGGCCTGGAGAACTCCCTCCAGACCTCGTAGAGGTCCTTGAGGGTGAACCTGCCGCTGACGATCTTGGCGGCCGCCTCCTCCGGGGCCCTGGCCTCCTCCAGGATCTCCATGAGGGCCTTCACGTCCCCCAGGCCCAGGAGCCTGGAGAGGTAGCGGTCGGGGTCGAAGACCTCCAGGTCCTCCATCTTCTCCCCGGTCCCGATGAACATGACTGGGGCCCCGGTCCTGGCCACCGCGCTCAGGGCTCCCCCGCCCTTGGCGGCCCCATCCATCTTGGTCAGGATGACGCCCGTGAGCCCGACGGCCCTGTGGAAGGCCTCCGCCTGCCTTCCGGCCTGCTGCCCCATGGTGGCGTCCAGGACCAGGATCACCTCGTCCGGCCCAATGGCCTCCTTCAGCCTCCTCAGCTCATCCAGGAGCTCCTGGTCCAGGGCGCTCCGGCCCGCAGTGTCGAAGATCACCACCTGGTACTTGGAGAACTTCCTCTCCAGGTCCCTGACGAGCCTGACCGGGTCCCCCTCATCGGGCTTCCCGAAGGCTGGCACGCCCACCTGCTCCGCAACCTGCCTCAGCTGCTCGAAAGCCGCCGGCCTATAGGTGTCGGTGCAGACCAGGGCGACGCTGAGGCCCCTGCGCTTGAAGAAGCGGGCCAGCTTGCCGGCGGTGGTGGTCTTCCCCTGGCCGTAGAGGCCCACGAGCATGATCCTCTGGGGCCCTATCCTCGGGGCCCTGCCCCTGCCCAGGATCGAGAGGAGTTCCTGGTGTATGACGCTGATGATGTAACTCCTGAGGGAGACCCCTTTAGGGGGCTCCTCTTTGAGGGCCCTCTCCTCTATCCTCTCCGTGACCTCCATCACGAGGCGGACGTCGACGTCCGCCCTGATGAGGGCCCTCTGAAGGTCCCTGACGACCTCCGCCAGCAGCTCCTCATCCACCCTGGAGGAGCGGGCGATCTTCCTGAGGGCCTCCCTGAGGGCCTCCGCAAGCCCCATGTCCCCTACTCACGCCCCAGCTCCTTATTAAAGGTCCTCACTCCAGAGTCGCCCTCTCGTAGCAGAAGGCAGCGATGAACAGGGAAAGGGCCGCCACGGCGCCCAATACGGCCAGGTCCAGGCCAGGCCCGAAGGAGCTCACCCCGACCAGGGACCAGCGAGCGAGATCGACTCCATAGGTCATGGGGTTTACGAGGGAGAGGACCTTCATCCAGCCCGGGAGGCCGTCGATGGGGAAGAATGCCCCACTCAGGAAGAGGAGGGGGAGCATGATGAGGTTCATAATTACCTGGAAGCCCTCCATGCTCCTGATCCTGAGGGCCAGGAAGATCCCCACGCCGCTGAAGGTCAGGCCCACGAGGAAGGCCGAGACCGCCGCCAGGGGGATGCCTCCGAGCTTGATGCCCGAGGCCAGGGGGAGGGATAGGGCGAGTATCAGCAGGCCCTGAACGATGGCTGTCGTGGCGTCCCCGAGGGACCTGCCCACGATGCTCCCCGCCCTGCTGGCAGGCGCCACCAGTAGCTCCTTCATGAAGCCCCGCTCCTTGTCCAGGATCACGGAAACCCCGGAGACGAAGCTGGCGGTGAAGACGGACATCATGAGGATTCCGGGTGCCAGGAAGGTTATGTAGTCGAGGCCGCCGAAGAGCTTGCTGGCCATGGGGGAGTTGAAGAGGCTGCTCCAGCCCATGCCGAAGAATACGAGCCAGATGACAGGCGTGATCACGCTACCCAGGACCCTCGACTTCAGCCTCCAGAACCTGAGGAGCTGCCTCCAGTACATGACCCAGATGGACCTGAGGAAGCTCATGAGAACCGCCTCCTCACGCCACGCAAAGGCCTCGGTGGCGAGGCCTCTTCGTCCCTCAGCCTCCTACCCGTGAGGTGCAGAAAGACGTCGCCCAGGGAGGGCCTGCGGTAGGTAACCTCACCTACCCTAATCCCGAGGGCGGAGGCTAGTTCGAGGATTCTCGGTATTGCCGCGGAGGCGCTCCGGACCCTGAGCCTTAGCTCCCCGCCCGATAGGGAGAAGTCGGCGGCGAGGCCAGCGTCCACCACGGACCTGCCCAGGGCCTCTAGGTCCCCCTCGCCCTCCACGTAGACCACGTCGGAGCCCAGAGAGGCCTTCAACTCCTCCGGCGGGCCTAAGGCGACGATTCTGCCGTGGTCTATGATGGCCACCCTGTCGCAGAGGGCCTCAGCCTCGTCCATGTAGTGCGTCGTCATGAAGATGGTGGTCCCCTCCTCCCGCCTGAGCCTCGAGATGTAGTCCCAGATCCTGGCCCTGGTCTGGGGGTCCAGGCCTAGGGTGGGCTCGTCGAGGAACAGGATATCGGGGTCGTGCACCAGAGCCCTGGCTATCTCGAGCCTCCTCACCATCCCGCCGCTGTAGGTCTTGACCTGTCTGTCCGCGAAAGGGGTTAATTCCACGAATTCCAGGAGCTCAGAGATCCTGCCCCGGATCTCCTCCCTGCCCATGCCGTAGGCCAGGCCGTGGAGGACCAGGTTCTCCCTCCCCGTGAGGTCCCTGTCGAGGCTGGGGTCCTGGAAGACAACCCCGATCCTCCTCCTCACCTCCCGGGGCTCTCGGAGGACGCTGTGGCCCGCCACCCAGGCCTCCCCGGCCGTGGGCCTAAGGAGGGTGATGAGCATGTTTATCGTGGTGGTCTTCCCCGCCCCGTTGGGGCCCAGGAAGCCGAAGATCTCCCCCTCCCGGACGGAGAACGTGACCCCGTCCACGGCCGTGAGGTTCCCGAAGCGCTTAGTCAGACCCTCCGCCCTTACCGCCTGCATTCCCCAGCACCTCTGCCAGCTCGGCCAGGAACCTCTCGACAGCCCTCCTCAGCCTCTCCCTCTTGTTCGCATCCATGTGGGGGATTTCGGTGAAGAGCCTCTTCAGGAGCCCTATGAGCCTTGAGCCGCCCAGCTCCTCGACGAACCTGGCAAAGCCCCTGCCCAGGGCGAGGATCTCCTCCACCTCGGCCCTGTGCTCCTCGAGGACCCTCTTCCCCTCAGAGGTCAGGGAATAGACCCTCCTCCTCCCCCTCCTGGAGGACCGCACGTAGCCCAGGTCCTCCAGGAGCTGCAGCGTCGGATATACGATCCCCGGACTGGGTGTGTAGAGGCCCCCGAAGAGCTCCTGAACCCTCTGCATGATCCCGTACCCGTGCATCGGGCCCTCCGAGAGGACGTGGAGGATCAGATACCTGAAGGTCCCCCTCCTGATCCCGTCCATACGACCGCCCCGATATATCTTTAGATATAAAATCTTAATGGGTAAGGAGTGGATAGGGGGTCATGTTCGAGGTCTATTGGGGCCCCCGGGGGGCGTCGGTGGCGGAGGGGGATCTGGTATTCGTTGACCTCCTGAGGCTGAGCACGACCCTGGTGGTCATGTTCGCCCAGGGCGTGGAGGAGGTCTTCGTGGCCTCCACGCCCGAGGAGGCTCTCAGGATACAGAGGGAGAGGGGGGCCGATTGGCTCTTCGGAGAAAGGGGGGGCATGAGGATCAAGGGCTTCAACTTTGGGAACTCGCCCACCGAGGTCCTGAGCGTGGACCTCCGGGGCTCGAGGGCCGTGATCACCACCTCCAACGGTACCCCGACGCTGCTGGCCCTCAGGAGGCCCGCGGTCATCGGGGCCCTGGTG
>QMSR01000009.1 GCA_003649695.1 Thermoplasmata archaeon | reverse complement strand
CCTCCGATCTCGACGAACTGGCAATCGATAGATCTTCAAAGAAATATATAGGGAAATAGAAGATATGATTTTTATAGATAGAGGATCGAGAGACGTGGAGCCGGAGCTCGAGATAAGGTCCCTCAGGGTCTGGCTTGGGGGTCGGGAGGTTCTCAGGGGCATCGATCTGGAGGTGCCCCCTAGGAGGGTCACCACCATCCTGGGCCCCTCGGGCTCCGGGAAGAGCACGCTCCTCAGGTCCATAAACAGGCTCCTCGACCTCGTGCCCGGAGCCAGGGTCTCGGGTAGCGTCCTGTTCCGGGGCGTGGACGTGTATTCCGACGGCTACGATGTTGTTGAGCTGAGGAGGAGGATCGGGATGGTATTCCAGAGGCCCAATCCATTCCCCATGAGCATTTTCGAGAACGTCGCCTTCGGCCCCAAGGTCCATGGGGTGAGGGATGAGGGGGAGCTCAGGAGGATAGTCGAGAGGGCCCTTAGGGACGCGGGCCTCTGGGAGGAGGTCAAGGACCGGCTGCACGAAAGTGCCTTTGCCCTGAGTGGGGGCCAGCAGCAGCGCCTCTGCATCGCGAGGGCATTGGCCGTGGAGCCGGAGGTCCTGCTCCTGGACGAGCCCACTTCTTCCCTGGATCCCGGCGCGACGCAGCGGATTGAGGAGCTCATAACCAAGCTACGCGAGAGGTACACGATCGTGCTCGTGACCCACGACGTCGCCCAGGCGGCCAGGGTGTCTGACCTGGTGGCCTTCCTCTACGGGGGTAGGGTGGTGGAGTACGGGCCGGCGGAGGAGCTGTTTGAGAGGCCGAGGCACGAGCTAACCGAGCGTTTCATAACCGGGAGGTTGCTGGCTTGAGGGCCCCGAGGCTGGACGAGGTCCTGGAGGAGCTCAGGCACCTGGTCGAGAGGATGACGGGTAAGGTTAGGTCTCAGCTCCAGGACGCCATGAAGGCCCTGGCGGAGGGGGACAAGGCTTTGGCCCTTAGGGTCATCGAGGGGGACAGGGAGGTGAACAGGCTGAACCACGCAATCGAGGACAAGGTGATCGAGACCGTGGCCCTCCTCAGGCCCCTGGCGGGGGACCTCAGGTTCGTCATTTCCGCCATGAAGACGGCGATAGATTTGGAGAGGATCGGGGACCTGGCCCAGAACATCGCCGAGGTCGTGTACTACCGCATGGGCGGGCGCACGCCCTCGGAACCCCTGCTCACCGACCTCATGAGGATGGGGGAACTGGTGGATGGGATGGTGAAGATAGCGACCATGGCCACCCTGGGCAGGGACCCCACCGTCGCGTACACCCTCAAGGACATGGACAACGAGGTAGATTCCCTGTTCTACCAGGTCCTGCAGGAGGTCATGGACCAGGCCAGGAAGGGGACGGACACCGTCTGGGCCGTCAACGCCCTCCTCATAGCCAGGTACCTGGAAAGGGTCGGCGACCACGCCTGCAACATAGGTGAACACGCAGTCTACGCGAGGACGGGTCAACACATCAAACTAACGTAATATTAAATGTAGAAATAAAAATCACCGTTTTTAAGGGACACTCTTATAATTGTCCGCAAGGTGGTTTAATGCCGGTTGGGGGAGTGGGGTTAGCGGTTGCGCTACCGCCCCTGTTGGCGCTGGTTGGGGCTTTCGCCACGCCCCTGCTCTCTGGCAGGGCCTCCAAACCAGCGAGATTTGCTCTGGTCTTCTCCGAGCTCATCCTTTTGGTGAACTTGGTCTTAGCCACTAAGGTATTCTTCGAGACTGTCTTGGAGGGCAAGATCCTGACCTACATGTTTGCCGGTGTCCCCCCTCCGCTGGGGATCCTCTATGAGGTGGACTCGCTGGGCGGGCTCATGGGCTTCCTGGTCGCCCTGATATTCCCGCTCGTCAACCTGGCCTCATACGGGTATCTGGAATGGGCGACCAAGCACAACCACTGGTACTACACCATCTTCCTAGGGCTCGAGGCTGGCCTATTGGGCATGGCCTACACTGGCGACCTCTTCAACCTCTTCGTGATGCTGGAGGTCATGAGCATTGCGGCCTACGGCCTCACCGCCTACCTCAGGGAGAGGGGGAGGCCCCTGGATGCGGCCATCAAGTACGGCCTCTTCGGCGGCGTAGGCTCCACCATATACTTTCTGGCTGTGGTCCTGCTCTACGCAGGCCTAGGAACCCTGACGATGGGGGACGTTGTCTACTCCACCCTGGGCATCGACCTCTTTCCCGAGACGTCCGGTACGGCCTCGAACGTATCCTCGACCCTCCTAATCTTTGCAGGCCTTGCGGTCTGGGCCTTCATGATCGAGGCTGCGGTCTTTCCCCACCACTTTTGGCTTCCTGACGCCTACAGCAGCATGCCCCCCTCTGCCGCAGCGGCGATGGCGGCCGTGGGTGAGGGCGTTGGCCTCTACGTCATCATAAGGATCCTCTACACCGTCGTGGGTCCGGCTACCTCCGAGCCCATCATGTGGCTTCTCATCGTCCTGGGCGCCGCAAACATACTCGTTGGAGGGTACATGACGGCGACGGCCACGGACTTCAAGAGGATGGTGGCCTACAGCACCATCCTAGACATGGGCTACGCGGTGGTCGGTGTCGGGATTGGCGGCTACGTAGCCCTGGCTGCCTCCCTGTACTACATTATAAGCCATGCCTTTGTGAAGCCCCTCCTGTTTCTCTCCGCTGGCGTTATCGAGCGCGCCGCCGGGACGACGGAGCTCGACGGAATTCGCGGCATCGCAAGGGGTAATGCCACCCTGGCGGCTTCCCTACTGGTGGGGGGCATGGCCATCATAGGCGTTCCCCCCATGAACATCTTCTTCGCCAAGCTCATGCTGTTCAAGGCAGTCATGCAGAGGGCGGAGCTCCTTCCATTGCTCTTGGTTATGCTGGTCGGTTCCGCCTTGGCCTTCATAGGCTTCGGGAGACTTTGGTTCTCAGTCTTCTCCTCCTCCCTGAAGGGGGAGGTTAGCAGGTCGGCCGGTCTCGCTGATGCTCCCTTACTGGTTCTTTTCTCCGCCCTGGTAATCCTGAGCGGTCTCCTTTACGGCCCCATCATGGACAAGGTGGTCACTCCCGTCGTTGCTGTATCGATCCTTGGAGTCGGGGCGAGGTATAGGTTCGCGGATGCTGTCGCGACTCTGAAGGCCATGGTAGGGGGTTGGTGAAATGGGGGTTTTGGAGAGGCTCGGTAGATGGGTGAGGAGCAGGAGTCTCTGGATGATCCACTACTGCACAGCCTGCGGGGCCATAGAGTTTCCCCCCATCATAATGTCCCCCCTCGACGCGGAGCGCTGGGGCGTGATGCCCGCCCCCTCGCCGAGGCAGGCGGACGTGCTCGTCATCATGGGCTACGTGACCAAGAAGACCCTGAAGGTCCTCATCAGGCTCTACCACCAGATGCCGGAGCCCAGGTACGTGATGGTGGGCTGCAACTGTCCCGCGACTGGCGGCCTATACTGGGACAGCTACTCCACCATCAAGGCCATAGACGAGTACCTCCCGGTGGACATCTGGGTTCCGGGGTGCATGCCCAGGGCCGAAGACTGGCTCAGCGGATTCCTGAAGCTCAGAAAGAAGGTGTTTGGGGGCAGGGTCAGGAACCCCAGGCCTGTGGAGGAGCTGCAGGAGCTTGAGAGGATGATCTACCGCGAGGTAGAGCTAAGGGAGGAGAGGATGAGGAGGGAGAGGGGTTGAAGGGCGCCGACACAGGAAGGAGGATCGAGGTTGAGGTCGAGCCCTCCCAGCTGAGGGAAAGGCTCAGAAGGGCCCTTGAGGAGGGGTACGACCACTTCATCGGCATTAACGTCGTGGACTACCCCAGGGCCGGCGTCATGGAGGTGTACTACTTCGTGGAGTCCGTCCAGAGGGGTGGTGAGCTGCTCGTGGTGAAGCTCCGGGTACCCAGGGAGAATCCGGCTCTGGACAGCGTCTCGGATATTTATCCCTTGGCGGAGTACCAAGAAATAGAGGGCCACGAGTTCTTTGGCCTCGACTTCAGGGGTAACGGATCCCTGAGGAAGTGGATCCTGGACGAGAACTGGGAGGGGCCCCCGCCGCTCAGGAAGGACGTGGACACGAGGAAGTTTGTCCTTGAAACCTACTACGGCGGGCAGAGGTACGAGAGGCCCAAGCAGGAGAAGAGCCTCCAGGAGGTGGTTGAGTGAGGAAGCTCCAGGTCTTCCTGGGACCCCAGCATCCGGGGGCCCCCGGGAACGTGGCCTTCCTCCTCACCCTGGACGGGGAGAGGATCCTCGACGTGGACCTCATCCCAGGCTTCCTTCACAGGGGCTTCGAGAAGATGATGGAGTACAGGAGGTGGGACATGGATTTGGTCATGAGCGCCCGAATTTGCGTCGAGGACCCGGATCACGTCGAGCTCTCCTACACCCACGCCATGGATCAGATCTTCGGCGTTGACCCACCCGAGAGGGCCAAGTACGCCAGGACGATCGTGGCGGAGTTCTCCAGGCTCGCGAGCCACCTGCTCTGGATGATGCACTTCGCGGGTCCCGTGGCTGCCAGGTACGCCACCTCCTGGGCCATCGCAGCACGAGAGGAGGTTCTCAAGTGGTTCGACTATGTTGCCGGGCACAGGATCTACCACCACTACATCTATCCCGGTGGGGTTAGGTGGAACCTCCCGAAGGACCTGAAGGAGAGGACGCTCCAGGTCCTGGACAGGGTTGAGGGGCTCGTCAGGGACATGGAGAGGGGCTTCTTCCTCCACCCGGTCTTTCAGAGGAGGGCCAGGGACGTCGGGAGGCTCAAGGCCTCCGACGCGGTGAGGCTCGGGGCCACGGGACCGGTTCTAAGGGGCTCCGGGGTCGCCCACGACATCAGGAAGGCTTTGAAATACGACGCCTACGGGATGGTGGACTTCGAGATCCCGAAGGGGGAGTACGGGGACGCCTACGACAGGGCCATGGTGCGCCTTAGGGAGATGTACGTTAGCATTGGGATCATAAGGCAGGCTGTGCAGCAGATTCCCGAGGAAGGCCCGTACAGGTGGAGGCTCCCCATGGCCCTTCCCCCGGGCGAGGGCGTGGGGAGGGTGGAGAGCGCCAGGGGGGAGTTCATGACGCACATCGTGTCCACCACGGAGAAGCCGGGGGGCAGGCCGCTGGAGCCCTACCGCATCAAATTCAGGGGACCGACGATGGCGCACCTCACCACGGTCCTGAAGCACATCGTGCACAACGAGGAGATCACGGTTGCGGACTTCCCCGTGGTCGTGGGGAGCCTCGACCCCTGCCCCCCCGACATAGATAGGTGATGGAGATGGTGCTGAAGCTGTTGGGTTTGGGTTTTAGGTACCTCCTAAGGAGGCCGTACACCCGCCTCTACCCGTACAAGGAGCCCCCCTTCACGACCGAGAGGACTAGGGCGAGGCATCTCCTGTACATGGACAGGTGCATTGGGTGCAGGGCTTGCCAGCTGGCCTGCCCAGCCGACGCGATCAAGATGTACAAGATAGAGGGGGAGTGGCCCAAGAACAGGCTCAAGATTTTCCCGGGGGTCGACTACAGCAGGTGCACCTACTGCGGCCTTTGCGTGGAGGCGTGCCCGACGTCCGCATTGGTGATGACGGACTACACGATGGAGCACCTAATCACAGAGGACAAGTCGACGACCCTGTACACGCCGGAGATGCTGGCTGAGCCTCCAAAAGGAGAGCACAGAGTGACCTTCACCAAGGACTTACTGAAGCCCCCTCCGCAGCCCCCGCCTAAGAAGGGGGGTGGTGGCTGATGGGGATCCCCGGTGAGGCCGTCACCGTCAAGCTGCTGCTGACAGGAACCTTGCTCTTCGTCCTGGCTTCCGTCTTTTACTTCATAAGGGTAGTCAGGAGCAGGACGGTTCCCGATCTGGTCCTCGCAGTGGACGTGCTGGCCTACGACCTAGCGGTGTTCATCATAGCGTTCAGCATCATGTGCAAGTCCCCCTACCTCTCCATAGGTGCCCTGCCCCTGGTTCTCTGGGCCTACCTGATGGACATGTACGTCTCGAAGCACCTGAGCAGGAGGGAGCTGGGTGATTGATATGTTGGGCGCGCTGGCGTACTATTTGGGCATGATCCTCCTGATCGGAGGCGGAATAGTGGACGTTCTGGCGGCTATAGGAATGAACCGCTTCCGGAACTTCTACCTGAGGCTCCACGCGGCCACCGTGGGAGCGATCTGGGGGGCGGTCTATCCGCTCTTCGGCCTAGGCCTGATCTCCCTGAGCCTCTCGGCCCTGGGGAGTGTTAGGTTCTACATCGCCGGAATAGCCTTCACGACCGCGATATTCCTGCTGCTCACGGCACCCGTCGGGAGTCACGCCATAGCGCAGGGTGCTCACCGCTCCAGGGAGGCCGTCCCCGAGCCGATAGTCGTGGACAGGCTCGCGGAGGATGAGGGGGTGATCGGCGGTGCCTGAGCAAGTCTACCTCTGCCACGTCCTGATAGCCCTCTTCATGACCTACGCCCTCATCCTCACCTACAAGACCCTGGTGGAGAGGGACATGCTGAAGGCCATCATCTACAGCGCCGGTCAGGCGGTGGCGTACACTCTGGCCTTGACCCTGCTGGCGGCGCCCGACCTCGTCCTGGCCTACGTCGCCGTGGGGGTCGGGATGTACACGGCCCTGTTCCTCTTCGTGCTCTCCAGGACGGAGAGGTTCGAGGCAGTCCAAGGGGGTGAGGCCACGTGAAGGGCGCAGCCAGGGACGCGGCCCTGGCCGTCCTGGCGTTGGTGGTGATCCTCGGCCTGCTGGTGGGCCTCGCCAGGACGGGTACCCTGGCGGTGCCTCCCCCGGAGGGCAACAGGCCCCTGGCCGACAAGTTCCTGAAAACCACCTACAACTGGACCAGCGACCTATGGAGCGCAAGCCCCGAAGTGGTTACGAGCATCCTCTGGGACTACCGCGGTCTGGACACAGTCTACGAGACGGGCGTCTTCTTCCTGGCCATCATAGGGGCCATAGCGCTGGTCCGAGGGATCAAGACGCCGTCCCTAAGGTGGAGGGGGATGAGTGTCGTGGCAAGGACGGTCAGCAAGATCACCTTGGTCGCGATTCCCGTTGTGGCGGCATCCATAGCGCTCCACGGCCACCTGACCCCTGGAGGAGGCTTCCAGGGAGGTAGCGTCTTCGCCGTCGCGAGCCTCCTGGCCATCGTGGCCCTTGGCACGGGCTTCCTGACCGGGAGGGGCTGGAGCAAGGACAGGCTCCTGGCCTTCAGGACCCTCGGCCTGTTGCTCATAGCGTTGGTCGCTGTGTCGGCGCTTATCTTGGCGCTGCTGAAGGGGGAGATGGGCTACATCATGCAGAACCAGTGGAAGCCCTGGGCCAGGGTGGGCCTTGGATACCTATTCGGCGGGGGTAATGGCATCCTGTACAGTGGCAGCCTCTTCTTCCTCAACCTGGCCGAGTTCCTCGCCGTATCCGCTGGCCTGTCCTTGGTCTTCATCCTCATGGGTCTTCCTTGGGAGTCCCTGAAGGGGGGTGCGTCGGAGTGATTGAGGCAGCGATATGGTGGTACATATACTCCCTCACCCTGGCGATAGTGGTCATGTCCCTCTACGGCATGGCTGCCAGGCCAAACCTGCTGAAGAAGCTGATAATGTTCAGCATCCTGGGGGACACGGCCAACCTCATGGCGGTCATGCTTGGAGTCCACTCAGGCCTGATTCAGCCGCCAGTATTCCCCGGCATCTCCTTCACTGACCACCCGTTGCCCGGGGTTGCGGATCTCGAGTCCTTCGCCAGGACGGCCGTGGACCCCATACCCCAGGTTTTGGTCGTAACGGCCATCGTCATTGGGTTGGCAGTCCTGGTGTTCCTGAGCTACGTGGCCATGCTTCTGTACGCGAAATATGGGACGCTGGACGTTAGGGAGATAGGGAGGAGGCGGTCGGAATGAGGAAGTTGGCCATCTTTCTGGCCCTCATCCCCCCACTCGTCGCCCTCTACCTCCTCTACACAGGCTCCCTGAGCCTATTTGAGCTGGCCCTGGCAATCATCATCGCCACCGTGATCTCCTACCTTTTCTCCTCGGCCCTCATCTCAAGGCCGGGCAGGCTATACAATCCCATACGCTGGGCATGGGCCCTGATCTTCGCCATCCTGTACCTGACTGTCGTAGAGGCGAAGGCGCATTTGAGCGTCCTCAAGCTCATCTTCGTGCCCAGCAGGGCGAGGCCTGCAATCGTAAGGATTCCTTACTCCGTTGAAAGCGACTACGCCATAACCCTGATCGCGAACTCCATAACGAACACGCCCGGTACGGTCGTGGTCGACGTGGACGAGGAAAGGAAGTACTTCTACGTGCACTGGATCAGGGCCACGGACCTGACCGAAGAGGGGGCGAAGAGGGAGGTTTCCGAACTCTTCGAGCGCTACGCCAGGAGGATCTTCGAGTGAGGTGGTTGTGATGCTGGGTGTCTATGAGCTGGTCCTGGTCACCACCGGTCTGACCCTCTTCCTGGGGGCTATAGGCTATGCCATACTCTACGAGATGCTCCAAAAGATCTACGGCAGGCCGCTGAGGAACCGGGGTGCAACCAGGGAGGAAGTGGTGATGTGCGGAATGGAGTATGACAGGGGGGAGCTTACGGCGCCGACCGCGAGGGTCTTCACCATGATCATGTCCAAGGCCTTCCCGAGGGGGCATGGTGGGTTCCTCCGCACCTTCGGCACGGTGGTCCTGAACGACTGGTTCGCGTGGATGCTGGCCGCCCTGGCGCTGATAGTGGCCCTGGCGGTGGCATGGGGGTGGTAGAATGCTGACGGACGTGTTGTGGGTTCTGTTCGAGGCCTTGGTCTTCCCTGGATTCATCTTCATGGCGATCATGGTGATCCTCACACAGTGGATTCACAGGAAGGTTGGGGCTAGGGTCCAGTACCGCAGGGGCCCAATGTACACGGGTTACGCGGGCACCCTCCAACCGCTGGCTGACTTCCTTAAGCTACTCTTCAAGGAGGATCTGGTATCCAAATACTCTCTCAGGAGGTCCCCGCTCCTCATCCTCTCGCTCGGGATAGGAGCCCTGATAACGCTGGTCCTGCTTACGCCCCTAGCGCCGCGACCCCTCTACTCGGAGTTCGACATAATAGTCTACCTCTACCTGGCCCTGTTTGCGAGCCTCGCCATCCTCTACCTGGCCATAGCTTCCCCGAACCCGTACACGAGCCTGGGGGTTGGCAGGTACTTGGCTTTGCTTGTTGGCGCAGAGCCCCCATATGCGGCCAGCTTCCTGGTGCCCACGATCATCGGCGCCAGTACCCTCTCCACAGGCTACAGCCTCTACCTAACGTCCCTGAAGAGCCACCTGCTCTGGACAGGCGGTCTGGCGAACGCGGCGGTCATGGCCATCGCGACGTTCTCGGCATTCCTCTCCATGTTGGCCGTGATGGAGGTGAAGCCCTTCGACTTCCCGGAGGCAGAGGGGGAGATATACTGGGGTCTCTTCACAGAGTACGGTGGGCCAAGGCTGGCCCTGGCCTTCTTCATCCTCTACGTGGAGAGGATAGTGCTACCCCTGGTCTTCGTCCTCCTCTTCCTCGGGGGGAGTTGGCCGGTGGACATAGCCCAGAACTACCCATTGGGGGTCGTGGTGATCCTCCTAAAGTTCCTCGCCGTGTTCACGCTGATATCCGTGATAGACAACATGATGCCGAGGTTCAGGCCAGATCAGGGTGTCAAGTTCCTGCTAAAGTACTCCTTACCGCTGTCCCTGCTCTCCCTAATCGCCGCCGCCCTCCTGTGAGAGGCCCACCAGCGCCTCTAAGGCCTCCCGCTCGGAGAAGTGCAGCACGGACGGTATGACCAGGAGGGAGGGGATCTGGGTAGGGGCCCCCTCCCCTATCCTGAAGGGATGGAACCTTTCTTCCCCTCCCAGCGAGACGACGGCTATGGCCAGCCTACCCCTCAGCCCGTCGCACCCGGCCAGGAGCCTCGAGGCCTCGTAGGGGACGAGCACCCTACCCTCGGAGGGGGTTTGCTCCAGGAGGACGGTGCAGTGGAGGCCCAAGTCGAGGAACTTGATGATCTTCCCGCAAACTCCCTTCAGCACATCCTCCCCCGGGGCGTAGGGGAGCGTCACCGGTGGCGCGAGCTTGTAGGCGTGCAGACCGAGCCTCACCGCAGCCGCCGGAAATACAGAAGCCCCGTAGACCACCCTATACCTGACCCCTCTTCTGGCTGCCAGGACGAGGAGGCTCGCGTGCGTGGTCGCGACCAGGGGGTCGCCGACCACCAGGACCGCTACGTCCTCCGATTGTGCCCTCTCCACGACCTCCTCCGCTAGGTCCTCTAGGGTTCCCCTGTCCGCGGGCTGTACCCTCTTCCCCGTAGAGCCCTCCAGGGCCCGCCTGAGGCCCTCCACGTCCCCGTCCGGCGGGAGGGAAGTGTACACGTCCAGGAGCACTATCTTAGAGCGCTCAATGATCCTCTTGGCCTCCAAGGAGAGGGAGGCAATACCACCAAGGCCTAGGCCCACCAGATACAGCACGGTATTCAACCTGCGGGATAAGATAAATTAAAGTAGGGGTCACGGTAAGGGAGAGCGTCTTGCTTGCGGCCCTGGTGTCGTTCCTGTTGGTGGTCCTGTTCTCCATAATCGTTGTGAGGATAGGGACTGTGGCCCTGAAGATGACGGGCCTCTCCAGGGAGGTGGCGTCGTTCCAGGCCCAGTCCGCCTTCTCCGGTGTCGGCTTCACGACCGAAGAGTCAGAGTACGTGGTCAACCACCCCGTCAGGCGCAGGGTCATCAGGATCCTCATGCTCCTGGGCAGCGCAGGCCTAACCTCCGCCATGGCCACCCTGATCCTGACCTTCGTGGGGCAGACCCCGGAGGAGATGATGAAGAGGGGAATATGGCTCGCAATAGGTCTCGTCGCCCTGTTCCTGTTCGCCCGATCCAGACTCATAGATAGGGGAATGAGCTACGTGATCGAGAAGGCCCTCCAGAGGTTCACCTCCCTTAAGATCCTAGACTACGAGCAGCTCCTAGGCGTGGGGAGGGGCTACACGATCTCTAAGTTCAAGATCAGTACCTCGAGCTGGCTGGCCGGCAAGACCCTGAGGGATGCGGGGCTGGACGAGGAGGGGATCGTGGTGCTCTCCGTCTTCCGGAGGGTTGACGGGAGGGAGGTGATGATCGGGGCCCCCAGACCGGACCTCGTCCTCAAGCCCGGCGACACCATCGTGTGCTACGGCCCCGAGGACGCCGTCAGGAACCTCTACACCAGGATAAAGGGTATCTCGGGCGACCTCGAGCACGCCGAGGCCATACGCAGGGAAAGGGTGAGGGAGGAAATGGAAAGGGCCATGATCTCTTAACTGGATCCATTTGAAGATAAATTTATTTTTCAAATTATATTGTTTAAGTAAAATTGATAATTAATTTCCAAGATCACTTAGCGATGCCAAGGGGTTATACTGGAAGGTATTTGGAGGTTGACCTAACGGAGGAGAAGGTGAGGGTCAAGGACACCTTCGAGTTGCCGCTGAGGCAGTACCTGGGAGGCAAGGGCCTGGCCCTGTACATCCTGTACAGGGAGCTGAAGAAGCTGGAGAGGACCATGACGGACCTGGATCACCTCGATCCGCTGGGCCCGGACAACGTCCTGGTCTTCGCCACGGGTCCCGCCACGGGCTCCCTATTCCCGTATTCCGGCAGGTACCACGTCATGGCCCTCAGGAGCCCCCTGACCGGGTACATAGCCAGCGCCAACTCCGGCGGGGACTTCGGTCCCTACATGAAGTTCGCTGGATTCGACATGGTAGTCGTGAAGGGGGCCGCCGAGAGCCCCGTTTACCTGCACATCCACGACGGGAAGGCGGAGCTGATGGACGCCAGGCACCTCTGGGGCATGACCACTTTCAGGGCGACGGACACGATCCTGGAGGAGGTTGGCGATGGCGGGAGGACCAGGGTTGCCACCATAGGACCGGCCGGCGAGAACGGGGTACTCTTCGCCAACATTATCAACGACAAGCACAGGGCGGCGGGGAGGACGGGCGTCGGAGCCATCATGGGCTCCAAGTTCCTGAAGGCCATAGCGGCCACTGGCGACTCCAAGCCCGTCGAGCCCGAGAGGCCCGAGGAGTTCAGGGAGAAGGTCAAGAAGTACTTGGACGTCATCAGGAAGAACCCCGTTACCGGTGAAGGCCTGAGGAAGTACGGAACGGCCATCCTGGTCAACATCATCAACCAGCACGGCCTCTATCCCACGAGGAACTTCCAGACGGGCGTCTTCGAGAAGGCCGAGGAGCAGAGCGGCGAGTACATGGCGGAGAAGTACCTGATCAGGAACAGGGCCTGTTGGGGCTGCCCCACAGGTTGCGGCAGGATAACGAAGGTGCCCAAGGGCCCCTTCCAGATAGGGTACAGCGAGGGACCCGAGTACGAGAGCATCTGGGCGCTGGGCGCCGACACGGGCAATGCCGACCTTGAGAGCATAATCAAGGCGAACCACCTGTGCGATGAGCTCGGTCTGGACACCATAAGCACGGGCTCTACGATTGCCGCCGCCATGGAGATGGTGGAGAAGGGCTTCATCCCCGAGGAGAGGCTCGAGGGGGTCGACCTGAGGTTCGGAAACTCCGCGGCGGTCGTCGAGATGATCTGGAGAATAGCCTATCGCTCGGGCTTCGGCGACGAGCTCGCGATGGGCTCCTACAGGCTCGCTCGCAGGTACGGGGCCGAGCACCTGTCCATGAGCGTGAAGAGGCTCGAGCTGCCCGCCTACGACCCGAGGGGGGCCTGGGGTCACGCCCTGAACTACGCCACCGCAAACAGGGGAGGCTGCCACGTGACAGGTTACATGATCTCCCCAGAGATCCTCGGCATACCGGAGAAGCTGAAGCCCCTGAGCACGGAGGGGAAGGCCAAGTGGGTGAAGGACTTCCAGGACTTTACATCGGTGGTGAACTCCACGGTAGCCTGCCTGTTCTCGACCTTTGCCCTCTTCGCCGACGCCTACGCGGACATGCTGGCCCCGCTCACAGGCTGGGACCTCACACCCGAAGAGCTCATGGTCATCGGGGAGCGCATCTACAACCTGGAGAGGCATATGATGGTGAAGCTAGGCTTCAGGCCCGAGGAGGACACCCTACCCAGGAGGTTCCTCGAAGAGCCCATGCCCGAGGGCCCGAACAAGGGCTCCACTGTCCCGCTCAAGGAGCTCCTGCGGGAGTACTACAGGGTCAGGGGCTGGGAGAACGGCATTCCCACCGAGGAAAAGCTTAAGGAACTCGGAATAATCCCGTAGAGTGCCCAAAATCCTCCTCTTCTCCACTTTGAGGGAGAAGCTGGGCATCAAGGAGCTTCAGCTCGAAGTAGAGGGAACTGTATTGGATATTCTCAGAGAAATGGAGAAGATTGGCTACCCGGTCGGCGATCTGGTCCTGAAGGACGGGAAGGTGAAAAGGGGATTTATCATACTGGTGAACGGGAAGAACATAGTGCATCTCGAGGGGCTGAGCACCAGGGTGGGCGTTGCGGACAAGGTGGCCATTTTCCCCCCGGCTGGTGGAGGGTAATGAGGTACTCTAGGCAGATACCCATCGTCGGGGAGGAGGGGCAGAGGAGGCTAGCGGGAGCGAGGGTGTTCGTGGCGGGGGCCGGGGGTTTGGGCTCGAACCTCGTCCTGCACCTATCCTCGGCGGGCCTAGGACACATAGTGGTCGCGGACCACGATGTGGTTACGGAGAGTAACCTCAACAGAACCTTCTTCAGGGTCTCCGACCTCGGAGTGCCCAAGGTGGAAGCGCTGGCCAGGCTAGTGGGGGAGCTGAACCCGGAGGTCGAGTTGGAGCCCTTGAGGATGAGGGTCGAAGAAGTGGATATTGGGGACTTCGATCTCATATTCGACTGCCTGGACAACGTGGAATCGAGGCTGAATCTCGAATCCTCTGCCGCGGACGCCGGTCTCGACATCGTTCACGGTGGGATTGAAGGGCTCAGGGGTCAGGTTGCCCACTACCACCCAAGCTCGTACAGGCTCATTCGCGAGCTGTTCACATCGCGGTCCAGAGCGAGGAACCCGGTCCTGGGCCCCACGGCCATGTTAGCGGCATCCCTCATGGCGCTGGAGGGAATCCTCCACATATCCCAGGGTAGGGGTCCGCTCCTTGGGAAGATGTTGATTTTTGATTTGGACACACTCTCATTTGGGGAGGTGGATCTGCCTGAACCTGAACATTGAGATCTCGTCTTCCTGCAACCTGAACTGCCTGTACTGTCCCAGGAGGAACGCCTTCGGCCTGGAGCAGTTCATGCCGTTGGGGGTGCTGGAGAGGGTGGTCAGGGCTGTGGAGCCCGAGAGGGTTGTACTCATAGGTCTCGGTGAGCCGACGTTGCACCCCCGCTTCAGGGAGGTCCTAGAGGTGCTTAGGGACTCCCAGGTGGTCCTGCAGACGAACGGCACTTTCCCGGAGAGGGTGAGGATGGCCGTGGAGGTCCATCCGGATTTGGAGGTAGCCCTCTCCCTGGACCTCCCACCCTCGGTCGCCGGGAGGTTCAGGATAGGCCTTGAGCCGGGGAGGATCGAGGAGACCATGAGGATCATGTCCAGGAGGAGATCTAGCATCTCCGCGCTGATGATGAGGTCCTCGATGGAGGCACTACCGGAGCTGCTATCCCTGGCCGCCTCGTACGACATAGAGTCCCTAGATCTGTCTGGTATGGTTCCCATAACGGAAGAGCTCGACGAGGAGAGGGTCTTCACCTTCTTAAGCAGGAGGCTCTTCGAGTATCTTGAAGGGAGGAGTGAGCTGGTGGAGATCGCTTACAGGGCCGCTAGGATCGTCCTGGACAGCTGGGGCCCCGTGGACTCTAATGAGCTTAGGGTCTACGAGGCCGGGGTCAGGGAGATGGAGGCCCAGGGCCTCACGCCCAACTTCGCCCTCTACGAGATGGAGGCCCATAGGGCCAGGGAGGCCCTACGCCGGGAGAAGTATCTGAGAATCCTGGAGGAGGAGGCATCTTCGTTGGGCATCAGGCTCAAGAGGACTTCCCTCTTTGCCCAGGAAGCAAGGAGGTGCCCGTACGCCGAGACCGAGACCGGGGCGGTCTCGGCGACCGGGGAGCTGAGTCCGTGCTACGACCTCCTACACGACCACACCTATTACCTCTTCGGACACGAAAAGAGGATTAAGGCAGTCCGCTTCGGCCCTGCGTGGGAGAGGGCCTCGATGGAGTCGTACCAGGCGTACCGGGAAAAGCTCCTTGAATTTGATAGGAACTTCGCGCCCTGCCATACGTGTCCCTTCGCGGCTCGCGGCGCCTGTTTCTTCGTTCCGGACAATGGGGTAGACTGCGAGGGAGCCAGTCCCACGTGCTCGGAGTGCCCCTTCGCCCTAGACCTGGTGTCCTGCAGCCTCTAGGGTCTGAGCCTTCTGATGGTCCTCGGGAACGGGATTGCGTACTTTATGTGACCTAGGTCCGCGATCCACGTAACGAGTCTGTCAACGCCCAGCCCGTAGCCGGCGTGGGGAACGGAGCCGTACCTGCGGAGGTCTATGTACCACTTATAGTCCTCCGGATTCAGACCCTCCTCCCTGATCCTCTCCAGCAGGACATCGAGCTCCCAGATGCGCTCACCGCCCCCTATGATCTCCCCATACCCCTCCGGCGCAAGCATATCGTGGTTCAGGCAAAACCTGGGGTCCGAGGGGTCGGGCCTGTGGTAGAAGGCCTTGGCTTCCCTGGGGAAGTGCGTGATGAAGAAGGGCTTCTCGAACCTCTTGGAAATAGCGGTCTCTTCGTCGATCCCCAGGTCCGAGTCCATTGGGACTTCGTAGCCCATGGAGGTCAGCATGTCCCTCACCTCGGTGAACCTGACCCTGGGGAAGGGGGCCTTCACCCTCTCCAGGGGCTCGGT
>QMSR01000008.1 GCA_003649695.1 Thermoplasmata archaeon | reverse complement strand
GGATCTTCGTAAAGGATCAGGGCTGCGAGAACGAGGAGTCCCACGGAAAACTTGGGGGAGAAGGAAGTCGTCAGGAACAGGCCCCCGGCTAGGAGGCCGAGCTTCAGATCCCCGTCGGGGAGCCTGTCGGAGAGTATCGCCAATAGGATACCATTTCCTAGGGCTATCACGAATGTGAGAAAAATGAGAGGGGGAGCGCCCATTTTCGCCGCCCAAGCGACAGCAGCGTCCAGGATAGGGATCTTCAGCTCGTAGGAGGGGAATATCGGCCAGCCGCTGGAGAGCTGGAGGGCGCTGAGGGTGTCGTAACCGGGGATTCCCCCCAGGGGGACCAGGATCCTCGGCACAAAGCCGGCGGAAAACCAGAGCAACCTCCTCATGCCCCCCACCCCGGCGACCTCAGAATTGTCCAGACGGCGAGAAACAGCATCACGAGAATGCCTATGAGGAGGCCGATCGGAGGGACTGGGTAGCCGAAGAAGGACACCCACCTGACGATGGGTATGAAGGCCAGTGCCGTGAGGACAGCCGCTGCCAGGAATGACATAGAGAGATCCTTGATGAAGGGCCTCAGGGCCATCCTCCACGCGGCCCTTCTGTGCATGCCCAGCGCGTGGAAGAGCCACGCCCTGATCCTGGCGTTCTCGGCGAAGCCTGCGTGCACGGCCCTCAGTGCCATCACCCCGGACGCTAGGGAAAGGACGGACAGGGTCCCCATGATGATCATCCCGCTGAGCGCCGAGGCCCTAACGGCGTAGGTGAGGAGGCCCTTGTCCGAGCCCGAAAGGCGGATGCGGTTTGCGGCCTTGGAGAGCTCCAGATAGACCACCTCCCTTGGAAGAACGCAGAAGGACGCCTCGAGGCCGAGGACCTCGATCCTGTGGTACCCCGGAGCCATCCTGCCCAGGTCTATGATTATGGAGTTAATGCCACTCGCTAGGGAAACGGCCCTGCCGTATGATACACCGTCCACAGTGTAGTTAAGCGTAAGATTCCTGTTCGAGCTGGACCAGAGCTCCAGCCTGAGCCTCACCTCCGAGTCCTCCAGAAAGTACTTTGAGGTGGGAATGACCTTTATTGGCCTTATTTCCCGAATCTCCTCAGCTAGGGTGTAGTTCCGCACGAGGGCGGCCCTATTCCCGGCGCCGTCCTCGGCCACTACGACGAATGTGTGCCTCCCAGGACCCAGCATACCCAAATTCAGGGATATCTCCCCACCGCCCGTTCTGTTCAAGAGGCACCTCCCGTCCACAGACACATTCACGTAGGAAATCGCGCCTTCGTCCGAGACTTTCACAGTTAGGCTACTGTCCGAGATCTCAAGACTGATCCGGGGTGGGAGGACATCAGGATTTTTAGGGCCGCCGAGGTAGGCGGACAACGATCTGGAGGAAGATTTTCCCGTCGCGTCCACGGCCAGGACCGAAACTAGGCCATAGGGGGGCAACACCCATTTATCCAGCGTCACGGAGAAGGTACGGCTGTAGGGAGTCCAGGTCCAGACCCTAGAATATCCCGGACCGTCTACGCTCAGGGTCACTTGGTCTATGCGCCCGTCGTCCTGGACCCACAAGGTAAGCCCATTTCCAGGCGAGAGCTCTATCGAAGGGGAAAACCTGTCACCCCTCAGGGGGAAGAAGGTCACGTTCCTGACCGTCACCCTGCCTGCCAGGTCGGAGACCACGACCCTCCAAGTCCCTGCCGGGACGCGCAGGGTCGCGTTGGGCGCCCCAATGTACCACACACCCCTGCCCTCTATGACTACGGTGCCTAGGATGCCGTCGTCCGCAATGATCAATTTCCCCCCGGAGTCGTCGACATAGCCGCCGCTCTTCGGGATAGTGTGGATTGTGGGCGGATCCGCGTCCACGATGAGCGTGAAGTTGCCAGTATACGCCAGAGGACCCTCCCTCCACCGAACGAAAACCGAATGCTCACCGGGGGAGAGGAGCGAAAGGTCCAATGCGCCCCCCTGCACGGGTGCCCCATCCATTTTAACGTACTCAACTTTGCTTGGCATCAAAAGCGAACCTTCACCCTTCAGGATTAGCGTATCCCCGAACCTGGTTCCCGGCCAGTCTAGGGAGCTCAGGGGGTCGCCCTTCCCGCCGTAGTCGGAGACGTTGACATAGGTGATTGCTGGCAGATAACCCTCCTTCTCGGCTGTTACATACTGCAGTCCGGGAACAGTGGCCGTGAGGGTCGCCGTTCCACTCTCGTCCGTGATATAGGTGACGTTTTCAATGCGTATCCTCGCCCCGCCCACGGGGCTACCCCCCGAGAGGACCCGAACACTGAAACTCCTTCCCAGGACGACCTCGTGGGGGCAGGAGACCTCCAATCTACCCTCGTAAACGGCAATTTTTACGGGAAACCTGAGGCCGTTGGAGAGGACCAGGGTCCCGTTGAACGTCCCGGTTTTGTTCATGATTAATACCGGCTCCAAATGCAGGCTCTCACCCGGATCGATTTCCACGTCTTCGTGCCAGAGGATTTCGCTTCCCAGGAGCACCTTTACCCCTATCTCCTCGCGCTGTCTGCTCAAGGAGATGAGGTCAAGATCGAAGACCCCCTTTTCTCCCCGAATCAGCGTTATCCTCTCCGGGATCCTGGTAGGGAGGACGAGGCTGCTCCCCAGCTCCCCTTCGGTCCAGAGCCTGAAGAGCGTGACTCGGCCCTCGGGGAGGGCCGCCATGGATCTGGCCGCCTCCAGCGGCACCACCAGCTCGTTGTCTAGCTTGGTACCCGTTTCGAAGACGCCGGTGATCCTCCCCACCCATACCTCAGGGGAGAAGGAAGAGGGAATCACCAAGTTCTCCCCGATCCGCAGTGAGAGGCGATCCACAGCCCCGACCCCTGCCAAGATCCAGTTTCGCCCCTCTGGTCCACCCTGGACGCGGGCCCCGTCGCCCCTGACCAGGTGACCCGGTTCCATGCCCCGGATCACGATGTCCCTGCCCCCGACGTTCGTGAAGAGGAGAATCTCCGGGCTCACTTCCCGAACTCCCGGAAGGCGGGCAAGGACCCTGGCGAGGTCCTGCGGGAGGGAGCTCCTGAGGGGATTCGGGTCCTGTACCGCCAGGATCACGAGGTCCGCTTTGCCGGGGGAGACGGAGCCCAGGGCTGCGAAGAACAGGGAGCCTATCAGGGAGAACTCCAGTCCAACAGTTAGGAGAACCAACACTGCTATGATCTTCCTCTTCATCCCAGCGTGACCCTCCCGACGAACGCCCTTTCTACCATGCCCCAGTCGACCTGAAGGGAGGCGGTGTAGCCGGCAATGCCCCCCAGTGCCAAGGAGAGCGGCAGTAGCCAGAGGGGAACCGATACTTCAATGATCATGAAGGGCAGGAGCGAGGCAATGATCTTTCTACTGGAGAACAGGATCACCGAGGCCGCTGAGGATCCCAGGAGGAAGGAGAGGGCACCTAGGAGGACGGACTTAATGGTTAGATTCGCCTTTATCAGCGATGGGGTAGCACCGAGACCCAGCAGTAGAGCGATTCTGTGCCTTTCCCCCTCGAGCTCACCTCTGATCCCAGATGCCGCCACGATGGCGGCGGCCAAGGCCGAAAAAGGGCCGAAGAGGGATATGAGGATGATCAACCTGCTTATGTTCACCTCCATGAAGGAGAGCACGGATGGCAGGGGAATTCCGTTGCTTTCGGAAATCCTGAAACTTGCGAGATGCTCGGCGTCAGAAGGCAGGTCGCTCACGTTAACGACAACGGCGTCTGGGGGCAGGGGCTCCGCGCTCTCAAGTACTCTGTTTCGAAGGGGGAGCGGCGGTGCCTCACCCCGGGGGCCTAGGTAAGCCGTGCCCTCCGGTGGTGGGGAGAGTGAGCCTATTTTGCCTTCGATGACGTACAGGATTTCCCCGTTCCAGGAGTAAGCCTCTACCCCCACCCCCTCGCCCGAGAGGTAGTATTTCGGCGAGAACTTGGAGAGGTAGTTCTCGCTGGACGCCTGGAGCGTGGACAGGGTGGCGATGCTACCCGAGAGGATGGTGGAGACCGCAATCCCCACTATCAGGGTCTTGTACCAGCTCGGCCCCAGCTTGAGCAGGGGTGGGAGGAGGCGCACAATCGTTTAAGACAATCCCCCTTTTAACTGTGAACATGCTGCTCTCCCTCGAGGGCGTCTCGAAGAGCTACGACGGAGTCAGGATGGTCCTGAAGGGCGTGGATCTCGAGCTCTCGAGGGGGGAGATCTTCCTGGTCTTGGGCCCCTCGGGGACGGGGAAGACCACTCTCCTCATGATCGCCTCAGGCCTCGAGGAGCCTGACTCCGGCAGGGTTACCCTCCTGGGCCACGAGCTGACGAAGATGGATCCGGACGAGAGGGCGGCGGTGAGGCTGAAGCACGTATCCTTCATTTTCGAGGGCTTCGTCCTCCTAGAGGACCTGAATGTACTGGAAAACGTCCTCCTACCGCTCAGGCTCAAGGGGTCGGTGGACGAAGATAGAGCCCTCAAGCTTCTGGAGAGGCTTGAAATCCGGGACAAGGCCCATCGCCCAATAGGAGGTCTGAGCATGGGGGAGAGGCAGAGGGTGGCCATCGCCAGGGCCCTCGTGGACCCTAGGGACCTCCTCCTCGCCGACGATCCGACGTCTAACCTCGACGACAGGAGGGTCAAGCTGGTCTCGGACCTGCTCAGGGAGATCGTGGACGGGGGCACAGGCCTCTTGGTGGTATCCCAGGACCCGAGACTGAGGGCCCACCTCAGGCCGGACAGGACTGCGATTCTGGAGGGGGGAAGGCTCGTTGAGGCTCAGTAACCACGTACCCCTGATCCTCCTCCTAGTGGGCGCCGGGATGGGGGCCCTGGAGCAGACTTCAAAGATAGCCCCGTTTCTCGTTCTCCCCTCCCTCATCCTCCTGTTCGCCTCCCTGAGGGCCAGGCCCGGTCTGGCCATCTCCTTCCTCTCGGCCCTGAGTCTGGCATCCCTCTCCTCCCTCATGGCCAGGGAATCCACCTTACTTTCCTCGATCTTCATCGCCGCGGTCGGTCTTGTCCTTTACCACTTTGGGGAGACGATGCATTTGGATTTCAGGAAGCCCACCAAGACGGAGGTGGCGATCGTCGCCATCATTATCGTGCTGAGCGGAATCTCCATCTTCGCCTTCGTTAGGAGGGGGAGTGGGTACGTGGAGATGTACTTCGTCTCCCCTCCCAGCACGCTGGAAAGCGGCCAGAGCGCCGTCATTAGGGTTGCGATAGCGAACCACTTCGGGGAGGAGAAGAGCCTAATCCTGAGGGCGTACCTTGACGGGACAGCCATCCTCACGAAGACGTTGACCTTAGGACCCGATGAGGAGCGGATAGTTCAGATTGCCCTGGGAAGGCTTGACCCAGGGGATCACGAGCTCGAGGTGCTTGGGGAGGGCAGCTGGGGTAGTCTGAAATTGAAGCTCAACCTGGAGGTGGTTGGTTGAGGCTGTTCGTTCACACGGGAGAGGTATTTAAGGCTCACAAGGTCGGGAGGTTCCACCCGGAGGTCCCCGAGAGGTTGGATTACATAATGTCTTCATCCCCTCACGCAGGTTTCACTGTTGAGGAGCCGAAAAAGGGGGACATAGACCTACTTCTCCTCGTGCACGACCCATGGCACGTGGAAACCGTCCGCACGACGGTCCTCAAGGGCCTCACCAGGTTGGACATAGATACGGACGTGTCCAGGGAGAGCTTCGACGTGGCCCTCTGGGCCGCGGGGACCGCGGTCGACGCGGCGCTACGATCGAGACCCGGCGAGATCAGGTTGGCCCTGGTGAGACCGCCGGGACACCACGCATCAAGGACGGAGTCCAGGGGCTTCTGCATCTTCAACAACATCGCCATAGCCGTAGAGGCACTGAGGGAGAGGGGAATGTCGAAAATCGCGATCTTTGACTTCGACGCCCACCACGGGGACGGGACCCAATCGGTGTTCTACGACAGAAGGGATGTGCTATACGTTTCGGTCCACCAGGACCCGGCGACTCTGTACCCCGGTACGGGTTTCCCGGATGAGGTCGGGACTGGGGAGGGGGAGGGCTACACGATCAACATGCCCCTACCACCCGGCTCCGGAGACGAGGGACTGCTCACCATGACGGGGGTCGCCAAGAGGATCATCGAGATGTTCTCCCCCGACGCCCTGGGCTTCTCCATGGGGTTTGACGGACATCACAGGGACCCGCTGACCGAGCTGAACTACTCGATTATGGGCTTTTACAGGGTCGGAAGTATCTTCTCCGACCTGTGTTCGAGAATCCCGTGTTTTGGAACCCTCGAAGGGGGTTATGACCCCTTTGGCCTCGGGAAGGGTTTCTGGAACTTCGCCTTCGGCCTGGCCGGCAGGGATGCCCCCTACACGGAGGGAGGGACAACGGGCCCGGAGAAGATTGAGGCTTATCTGAACTGGGTTAAGTCTTCGGTCGGGAAGTACTGGCCTCTATGGGCGAGATGAGCCTGTAAAGCCTGTTGACCCCGATCCTGGCTGCCAATGAGTCGAGGCTGCCCACGTCCCAGACGGCGAGGGCACAGGCCTTTCCCTCGGCCACGCAACCGTAATCCCGGGCCTCCACGGCCAGGGCAGCGTTGCGGGTGCAGGCGGACAGGGCCTCCTCCGGGAGGAGCCTCAGGGTGTAGACGGAGTATTGGAGGACGAACTGAAGGCTCTCGATCCAGTTGTTCGGGTTGAAGTCCGTCCCAATGGCTATGGCCACCCCCTCGTCGACCATCCTCCTGGCCCTCGGCCTTGGACCGCCAAGCATGACCAGGGGCGTGGTGGGGAGGAGGACCGCAATGGTCCTCGATGACGCCAGGGCGTCTATGGCCTCCTCGTCGGCGACCTCCAGGTGGTCCACGGAAGTGGCGCCCAGGGAAACGGCCATCTCCGTAGCACCCGTCCTCTCTAGCTCCTCCGCGTGCACTTTCAGCCCAAACCCCCTGTTCCTGGCATGGAGCAACAGCTCCCTTGCCGCGTCCACCGAGAATGCGCCTTTGTCGCAGAAGACGTCGAAGAACCTCGCCAGGCCAAGGTCCCGCACCCTGTCAATGATCCGCTTGAAGTACTCCACGTATTCCCCTTCCTCCCACCCCTTGGGGACCACGTGGGCTAGGAGGGTGGGGATGACCCCCGATAGGCCCTCGTAGGACCTAAGGATCTTCACCTCGTTTTCCATGTCGAGGCCGTAGCCGCTCTTGGCCTCCACGAGGAAGGTCCCATGGGAGCGCATGGTGTTCAACCTTTCATGCACGATAGCCGCGAGATCCCCAACGCTGCAGCTCCTCGTGTGCTCGACCGTCCTGTAGATCCCATATCCCCTATTCAGGATCTCAAGGTAGCTAAGCCCCTGGAGCTTCATCCTCAGCTCCGCATCCCTCTCGCCTGCGAAGGCGAGGTGGGTATGGGGGTCCACGAGGGCCGGGGTGACCAGCCTACCCCCCACATCAACGACCTCTGCCCCGTCGGCGAGGTATTCCGCCTCCCTGCCGAAGGCCTCGACCCTCCCATCGACGCACAATATCGAGGTCTTCGAGGATCTGACATCCCTGAGGTCTTCACCCCTTAGGGGTCCACCGCACGGAGGGGTGACCAGGTGAGCATTCCTGACGAGGATCCTCACGGTGCACTAATGGTATATACCGATATAGGGATCTCGATCCATGAAGGTAGGCATCAGGGTGAAGTACGCGGTTACGGTCAGCAGCGGCGTTGTGGAGGACGCCTGCATCATCGTGGAGGGGAGCAAAATAAAGTACGTGGGCGCGGAAGAGCTCGCCCCTGAGTGTGACAAGGTCTATGAGTACGAGCACGGTGTGGCAATCCCGGGCCTGGTGAACATGCACAATCACCTGTTTCAGAACCTGCTGAAGAACTGGGGAATAGATCTGGAGCTCCTAGACTGGCTGAGCACAGCCATCTGGCCCGTGGTCCCTAAGCTCACCAGGGAGGAGATGAGGATCGGGGCCCTTCTGGGCATTGCGGAGAACGTCAGGAGCGGAGCGACGACGATCGTGGACATGCACTACGGCAACCCCCACTTCGACGTGGTGGCCGACGCGATGGTCGAGGCGGGCATTAGAGGGTTCATAAGCAGGGGGTTCTACGAGATCGAGGCCAGAAAGGAGCTCAGGGAGAGGCTAGATAGAGTCCTCGAGAACATGGATGACCTATACGAGGAGTACAAGGGGAAAGTGGGCATCATGCCGGGACCCATGCACCCTTGTTTCGTTAGCAATGAATCCCTGGTTGAGCTGCACAGGTGGGCTAAGGACAGGGGTACTAAGTACTACACGCACCTCGCGGAGAGCGAAAGGGACGTGCAGCTTCTCGTAAGGAGGGAGGGGCTCAGGGACGCAGAACTAATGCACAAGCTGGGAATCTTGGACAGGGACTTCATAGGCGTCCACTCGGTGAACCTCACCCCAAGGGAGGTCTCCCTCATGGGGCAGGCGAGGGCGACGGCCGTCCACTGCCCCCTTTCGAACCTCTACGTGGCCGACGGCATCGCACCGATCGTGGCCCTGAAGAGGGTGGGTGCAAACATTTCCATGGCTACCGACGGAGCAGCCTCTAACGGGAAACTGGACATGTTCGCCGAGATGAAGGTCGCGACGGTGCTGCAGAAGGTCGCCGCAGGAGATGTGACCGCCTTCAAGGCCGAGGACGCCCTGGAGGCCGCAACCCTTGGCGGGGCCAGGGCGCTGGGGCTGGAGGACGAAATTGGTAGCCTGGAGGAGGGCAAGGAGGCGGACATCGTAGTCCTGGACATGGGATCCCTGGCCGGGACGCTGAGCCACGACCCCGTCGGGTACGTGGTCTACTCCGCCTCCCCTGAGGATGTCAGACTGGTAATGTCCAAAGGTAGGGTCCTATACGAGGATGGTCACTTCAAGACCATAGACGTCAGGGCGGTCCTGAGGAGGGCAAGGGAGCTCGGAATAGGAAAATAGTCCTGCTCAGGAGGCCTAAAATTTGTAAGACTACAGCGAGCAGGATCAGGACGATGAAGCTGATGATGAGAGCGGCAATGGACTTAAGCCACCCTTCCTCGTAGACCGCTTTGATGGCCAGCAAAGATACGAATAGGGCGAGGATGAGCCCCAGGATGGGAATGATCGTCAGGAAGGCGCTTATCTCGAGGATGAGGGCAACCAGTAACGCCCTCAATATGGATCTCTTGCGAAAGCGGAGGACGACTGTGGTGATGTAAACGGCCAGCGTCAGGATGAGATAGCCGATGAAGTAGCCGATCAGGTCGAGGAGAAGGGACATTTATTATTGATATTATCTGATTGTTGAAAAAGATATGGACATAAGGACTCATAGGAAGGCCGATCCGGAATTGGTGGGAAAGCCTCTGGAGCTCGGAGAAGGCTGGGCGAAGGTAGAGCTGCTGGCGACCGAGAGGATGGCCGTCGACGATAGGGGGCTCGTGCACGGAGCCTTCACCTTCGCGGTCGCCGACCTGGCGGCAATGCTCGCGGTGAACCGGGAGAACGTGGTCCTGGCCAGGGCCGAGATCAGGTTCCTCAGGCCGGTCAGGGTGGGGGACAGGATGGTGGCCGAGGCGAGGGTGGTGGAGAGGAAGGACAGCCACTACAGGATTCTGGTGAAGACAACCGTCGAAGGTAGGGTCGTCATGGAAGGGACCCTCTTCGCGGTGGTGCCTGAAAAACATGTATTAGAATAAAAAATAAATTATAATTTTTGGTTTACAGCTGCCTCGTGTAGCTTCAGCATCCTCTCCCAGTTCTCGTCGACCCACTTCTGGATCCTCTCGAGGAGGTCGGGGTTCTGCAGGACGTGCCTGAACCTGCGCTGGGGCCTGAGGAACTCCTCCACGGGCTTCTTCTCCTTGGGAATGTAGGTCAGGCGGAAGGTCCTAAGGTCCCCGTTCCTCATTTCCCACAGCGGGAAGTAGCAGGTCTCCACAGCCAGCCTCGCGAGTTTGACCGTCAGTGATGGGTCGAAGCGCCAGCCGGTGGTGCAGGGCTGGATCGCCTGGATGAACTTGGGTCCTTTGATGCTCAGCGCGGTCCTCACCTTCTTCCTCAGGTCCGTCAAGTATGCAATGGATGCGGTCGCCACGTAGGGGGCACCGTGGGCGGCTATGATCCACGCCACGGGCTTCTTGGGCTGCTGCTTGCCCGGGATGACCTTGCCAGCGGGGGAGGTCGTGGTCCATGCGAGGAGGGGCGTCGAGGATGACCTCTGGATGCCCGTGTTCATGTAGGCCTCGTTGTCGTACATGACGTAGAGGACATCATGGCCCCTCTCCACCATGCCGGAGAGGGCCTGGAAGCCTATGTCCGCGGTTCCGCCGTCGCCGCCGAAGGCTATGATGTGAGCCTTCTTACCCATCCTCTTCAGAGCGGCCTCGACGCCGCTCGCCGCAGCAGCCGCGTTCTCGAAGGCGACGTGGAGCCAGGGGACCCTCCACATGGTGTATGGGTACGTGGTCGAGAAGACCTCAAGGCAGCCCGTAGCGTTGACCACTATGGTGTTCGGGCCTGCCTCCTTCAGGACCCAGCGGACGATCTGGGTCGAGCCGCAACCGGCGCATGCGGAATGGCCAGGGGCTATAGGCTCAAACTCCTCAGGCATTCCAGATCACCTCCTCCGCCTTCAGGACCTCCTCTTTTGCGACGTTCAGCCAGAAGACCCCGGGATCCTCCTCGCCCTTGAGGATCCTCTTCGACGTCTCCAGGACCTCCGAGAAGTCGCGCAGGGTGACATCCCTGCCGCCGAGCCCTACGATGAAGTTCGCCAGCTTCGCCTTGATACCGTACCTGTGCATGGCGTAGGCCACGTCCTGGGCCAGGGGCCCAACGCTGCCGTACGAGAAGGCCCTCTCCACCACTGCTACGACCTTGGCCCCGGCCAGGAGCTCCGCCAGTTTGGAATGGTAGAAGGGCCTGAAGGCCACGACTTTGACATGGGAAACGGACTCCCCTTCCTGCCTGGCGCCCCTCACGAAGACCCTGGCCGTCCCAGACATGGATCCCATGGTCACCAGGACGATCTCCCCGCCGGGTGAGAAGGGCACCAGGGGGGCGTACTCCCTGCCGAAGGCCCTACCGAACTCCTCCATGGCCTCCACGATTACCCCTTTCGCCCTGTTCATGGCCTCATACTGGGCATACTTGAACTCCATGTAGTGCTGCGGCGTCCCCAGGGGACCCTGGGTGATGGGCCTCTCGGGGTCCAGGAACGCGTGCACCGGGCGGTACTTCGGCAGGTACCGATCCACCTCCTCCTGTTCCGGTACGTCCACCTGCTCGAAGGTGTGGGTGAGGGTGAAGGCGTCCAGGCCGACCATCGCCGGCAGCAGGACCCTCCTGTCCTCCGCCACTTTGTACGCTATGAGGATCAGGTCCAGCGCCTCCTGGTTGCTCTCGGCGAAGAACTGCATCCAGCCCGTGTCCCTCTGCGACATCATGTCCTGGTGGTCGCACCAGATGTTTATGGGGGCGCTCAGGGCCCTGTTCCCTATCGCCATGACAATTGGGAGCCTCATGCCGGACGCGATGTGGAGGATCTCATGCATCAGCGCCAGGCCCTGGCTCGCGGTGGCCGTGAAGACCCTGGCTCCAGTCGCCGACGCCCCAACGCAGGCGCTGAGGGCCGAGTGCTCGCTCTCCGTGAGGATCATCTCCGAGTCCATGATTCCGTCGGCGATCCACTCCGAGAGCCTCTCGGGAATGTGGGTGGAGGGCGTTATCGGGTACGCTGCGATGACATCCGGCCTGGCGAGCCTGGCACCCCAGGCCGCGGCCTCGTTCCCCTCCAGCGTCATGACCACCATTCACTTCACCTCCTCCACCATCTCGATGGCGTTGACTGGGCACTCCTCTGCGCAGATCCCGCATCCCTTGCAGTAGTCGTAGTCGATCTCCACGGCCGGCAACTTCGCAATGGCTGGCTTACCCTCGGGGGCAGGGTACTTGTCGGGATCCACCTTCAGGATCGCGGGTTCGGGGCAGTACATCCAGCAGATGGCGCACCTTATGCACTTCTCATAGTGGATGACGGGCTTCAGGGTCCTCCAGCTCCCGGTCTTGTTCTCCGCCGTCGACCCCGGCCAGGGGACGACGGCCCCGACCGTCACCTTCTTCACCATATCCTCACCTCCCCGTACGCCTCCTCGGCCGCCTTAGCGTTCTCCTCCTTCTTGGCGGGCGCGTGCTCCCTGATGGCCCTGAGGAGGCTCTCAAGCTTCACCATGTCCACGAAGCGAACTAGGGCTCCGAGGATTGCCGTGTTCACGATGGGCGCCTGCGGGGTGCCTAGACCGTGCCTCACCGCGATGGCCGAGGCATCCACCGTGGCCAGGCGGTAGCCGCTGATCCCCAACTCGTCCGGCTTCTTTGTCGTGTTTATGAGCACGTACCCATTCTCCTTCAGCCCCTCCAGCACGTTCACCGCATCCAAGAGGCTGGGGTCCAGGACCACGACGGCATCGGGGTTGTAGATGAAGCTCCTGATCTCTATGGGACCCTCGCTGATCCTCGCATAGGCGGTGACGGGCGCACCCCTCCTCTCCACGCCGAAGAAGGGAAACGCCTGGGACTTGTAACCGTCGTAGGAGGCCGCAATGGCGAAGATGTTGGCCCCGGTCACCGCGCCCTGTCCGCCTCTCCCGTGGAAGCGAATCTCGAACATCGAACTTCCATGGAATTTGTCAATTTAAAACTTATAAGAATTTAAATATAATGTAATAATTAAAAATTATCCTATTAAAACATTTTGAAGGCCCGATTCGAGGACCATCTTCCTCGCCTCCTCCATCTCCTCCCAGGAGAGCCTTCTCTTGAGCTCCGGGTATGGACCTTCCGGCGCCCTGTGGGCGGGGTAGTACTGGAACATGACGTTCACCCTGGTGTCCCTCCCGGTCCAGTCCACGATACTCTTCAGGATGTTCCTGAGGCAGCACTCCAGGTGTCCGGGGAGCACGAGGACCCTTATCAGGGGCTCGGAGACCCTCCTAGCGTGCTTCAGGTTCCTTTCCATGATCTCCATATAGTTCCTGGGCGCTCTGGAGATCCTCATCGCGCAGCGGTCGTTTCCGTACTTGAAGTCTATCTTAATTATGTCGGCAAAGCCCTCGAGCAGCCTCATGGCCTCCCGACTGTAGATCCCGTTGGAGTTCCAGAACACCGGTATTGGCTCCCTCACCACGGTGAAGGTCCTGAGCCAGGCGTGGAGCCAGATCGTTGGTTCACCGCCAACCAGGTTCGCGTTCCTTGCCCCCATTCCCCAAGCCCTGTCTATGCTCTTGGCCAGGGCACTGGGGCTGATGATCAACCCTTTCTCGGCCCACGTACTGATTTCCCAGTTCTGGCAGTGTATGCACGCCAAATTACAACCGAGAGTGAAGACGGTGTAGGAGGGGCTGATCTCCGGCTCCTCCCCCAGGTGGATGAAAGCCGTCGAAACCGCAATGTCCTTCCCCGCCCTGCACACGCGCCCAGGCTCCCTAGTCCTGTCGGTCCCGCATCTCCACTCGCAGAACCTGCATCCCCTCAGGATCCTCTCCGCTATCTCCGCCTTGAGCTGGAGAAGGTTCGGCTCAACGGGCTTGAATTCCCTGGGATTCCGCTCGACGAGATCCCAGAACTCCCCCAGAGCCCTACCGTGCTCCTCCCACAGGGTGTCGAGGTCTCCACGCAGCTCAACCTGGACCATCCTAGCGATCATGTGGTATGGCAGCCCTTTCCCTTCCAGGATCGAGAAGTAGTGTTTGTAGTAGGACCTGAGCACGGGGTCCTTCAGCGCTTTTCGGCAGTCGGGCCTTATCGCGAACCAGTTAACCACGCCTATTCTTCATTGGATGATTCTTTACCTTTGCTCATGAGTCTCCACACGGCCTCCGGGGTCAGGGGGAGCTCCCTCACGGGCACTCCCAGGGCGTCGGCGACGGCCGCCGCGATGGAAGCAGGAGCCACGACCATCGGGAGCTCACCCAGCGCCTTCGCTCCCATCCCCCCTATGGGGGAGGGGTGGTCCTCCACGAAGCTCACCACGGTGCGCTCAGGGGCGTCCAGCACGGTGGGTATGAGGTAGTCCGTGAAGTTGGGGTTCAGGATCCTACCCTCCTCTAACTTAAGGTCCTCGGTCAGGGCGTAGCCTATGGACATCACGGTTCCGCCGATCACCTGACCCTCGGCAGCCTCCCGGTTGATGATCCGACCCGCGTCGTAGGCCGCGTAGACCTCCCTGACGCGGACCTCACCCGTCTCGGGGTCCACCTCGACCACTGTGATGTGGGTCGCGTACGAGTACTGGGGGTAGGCGTTCCCGGTTCCCCTCTCGTAGTCCCAGAATACGAAGTCGGGCATCGAGGCGTAGCCGGTGGCCTGCAGGTTCAGGTTCCTCTCCCAGGCCTTGCTGGCCAGCTCCCTGATGCCGATCCTCAGGTCGGGATCCTCCCTGGAGAACGCGTAGCCTCCGGAGAGTTCGACGTCGTCCGGTCGGGTGCCTAGGAGCTCGGAGGCTAGCTCCACCAGCCTCCTCCTCAGCTTCTCGGCGGCCATCTGAACGGCCCTGCCCTGGAACACGGTGCTCCTGGATGCGACCGTGGGGCCCGAGTCAATACCCATTGCCGTGTCGGCACCGGCGACTGTTACCCACTCGTAGGGAACCCCGAGGATCTCCGAGGCTATCGCCGCAAAGCCGCTCCACGAGCCCTGCCCCATCTCAGTAGTCCCGACCAGGACCTCCACGCTCCCGTCCATGAACATCCTCACCACCGCCGTCGCCTTCTCCAGGGGGACCGCCTTTCCCCCCAGGCCGTTGCCCATCATGGCCGTGGCCACGCCTATTCCCACCTTCAGCCTGCCACCCCCCCTCATCGATCTCAGTTCACGGTAGTTGGAAATTCTCTCTGCCTCCAGCACGGTGTCCCTCGCCCCGACGGAGAAGGTCAGCCTCTGCCCGAAACCCAGCTCGTCGCCCACGATAACAGTATTCTTCTTCCTCAGCTCCAAGGGATCCATACCCAGCTTGCGCGCCAGCTCGTTGAGGGCCATCTCGATGGCGAAGGCACCCTCGGGGGCGCCGAAGCCCCGGAAGGCACCGGCGGGAACCTTGTTCGTGGCTACGGCGTAGGCGTCCACCCAGGCCGCCCTGTACCTGTAAGGCCCGAAGATGTGGATCATGGCCCTCCAGAGGACCGCAGGAGAGAGCGTCTGGTATGCCCCCGCGTCGAGGATTATCTGCGCCTTCAAGGCGAGAAGTCTCCCTTCCGCGTCGGCGCCTACCTTGACCCTCATAATGGCCTGGTGCCGCTTGCTCGTAGATATGAAATCCTCCTCCCTTTCCAGGGATATCCTGGCCGGCCTGCCGAACTTTAGCGCGGCGAGGGCTGCGTGGGCGGCCACCAGGCCCGGGACCTCCTCCTTGCCCCCGAAGCCCCCACCGAGCGGGAGGGCCTTCACCCTCACCTTCGAGAGCGGCAGGCCCAGGACCCTGGAGAGCATCCCCTGGACGTAGTCTTGGCTGGGGCACTGGATGGAGCCCATGACCTCCACGCCACCGTCGGGCGTGGGAACGGCTATGGCGCTCTGGGTCTCCAGATAGAGGTGTTCCTGCATCGGGGTGCGGTATTCGGCCTCATGAACCACCGCACACTCCCCGAAGAGCTCGTCGGGTTCCCCTTTCCCGGCCCACAGGTGGACGAAGATGTTACCTTCCTCGGAGAAACCCTCCCTCGCCACCAGGGGGGCGCCCTCGCGCATGGCCTCGACTGGGTCGAACACGGCTGGCAAGTCCTCGTACTCCACCCTCACGCGGGACGCAGCCTCATACGCTGCCTTCCTGCTCTCGGCAACCACGAGAAGGATGGGCTCACCCACGTACCTGACGATGCCCTCGGATAGGACCGGCATGTCGTCCTTGATCACCGGAAGCACGTTCTCCCCAGGCACGTCCTCGTACGTCACCAGCCCCACGAAGCCCGGAACCTCCTCTGCGGCGGACGTGTCCACAGAGAGGATCCTCGCATGCGGTCTTTCACTCCTCACGACCGCGACCCAGAGGGCGTCGGGGATCTCGACGTCGTCCGTGAATATCGGGGCCCCCCTGACCTTAGCGAGGGCGTCCTTC
>QMSR01000007.1 GCA_003649695.1 Thermoplasmata archaeon | reverse complement strand
TTCTTGATGTCAAAACCTTCATACGTTTCTAAGGTTTATAAGGCCATCATTGACGAGGAAAAGAAAAAAGTTCTCTGGCCTGAACGATTCCCATACGAAAAGCTTTGTGAAATAAGAGAACAGATCGGTAGAGCAGTCTTTGCTATGCAGTTTCAGAATGAGTTCATAACAACAGAGGATGCAATTATCAAATATGACTGGATCAAATACTACGATGAAGCTCCTCAAGGACTTAAACGCTATCTTGGCGTTGATATGTCTGCAGGTGGTGAGAAAGGCGATTATTTCGTAGTTATAGCAATTGGCATAGATCAGAATGGTGACATCTACGTTCTTGATATCCTTCGAACTAAGGCAACACTATTTCGACAGTTTGATCTCATAAAGGCAATGGCAGCCAAATGGGAGCCTATTAGGATTGGTATTGAAGCCAACGCCATGCAGAAGCTTTTCACAGATGAACTAATACGCTCCACGACTCTTCCGATCAAGCCAATCAAATCAACTATTGATAAAGTATCTCGTGTAGAACAAATGTCTGTATTATTCGAGACTGGCCGGGTCTTCCTTCCATACAAAGGATCGGAAGAACTCGTTGACGAGTTAATAATGTTCCCAAAGGCACAATATGACGACTGTGTCGATGCTCTCTCCTTTGCTATTGCTGTCTCACGTGAGCAGACGTATGATTGGAACGAGATGTTCCGCATAATCTCCATGAATAAGGAGATCAAGGTCCAGAAAATATAGGAGGTGAAGAAATATGGAGCAGATATTTGTAGGCAATAAGGACATAAGCAAATATATAACTGCATGTCTGACTGCTCTCCAGAAGGAGAAGGAGCTAAAGATATCTGCGAGAGGTAGGAACATAAAACGTGCAGTAGACGTTGAGGAAATCGTCAAGAGGTACATGAAAAAGCCAGAAGTTACAGTAGAGCTAGGAACAGACAAAATCAATGATAGGTTTGTATCGACTATTGATATAGTAATGAAAGAAACTGGTTAAAATGGCGTTAATGGATAGGATTAGGCGGTTCTTCTCTTCCTCTTCCTATTTTTTAGATGATAGTGGGAGACCGAGAACCGTAATCAAAACCAGTGATGCTGATGTTGGTTTTTCTTTATCCTCTAATCAAAGGTCAGAACAGTTTTTGAAGAGCCTTTGGACTTACTACACTGGAGAAAGTACAATATTTGCATCAATCAATTATACCGCATGGAACACTGTAATGAGTGGCTATGACATAATGACGAGCAATAAGGAGATCAAGGAGCTATTGGAAGAATTCCGCTTACAGACAGATCTCGATACCAAGCTTTTGGATTCTGTCATCTACTGCCTTGTATTTGGCGATGCATTCATTGAGAGGATCTTCAATAAGAAAGAAGATAAGCTTCTCGACATCAAAGTTGTAAATCCAATCACAATGGAGATTGAGTATGACAAATATGGCAGAATCACTGGCTATAGACAAGTCATTAACGGACAAAAAGGCGACTTGATTGATCCGAAATATATTGCTCATTTTCGCTTCTTCCCAGATCCTGATTCACCTTATGGCATATCTATTATTACGCCTTCTATTGACACTCTAAAGCGAAAGGTAAGGACAGATAAAGCTATAGCCAATGCAATCATTAGGCACGGTACACCGAAATATGTCGTTTCAATAGGATCCGATAAAATAGCTGAACCTATCCCGGATGCTGTGTTTGATGAGATAAAGAGGGAGCTCAAGAACATTACGGAGAAGAATGAAATCATTGTTCCTTGGACGGTTAAAGTTGATTCTATTGATGAGAAGGGTATTTCTGGCGTTGAGGAATACTTCTCATATTTCCAAACCCAATTAATTACCGGTCTTCTCTGCCCTGAAGAGGCTCTAGGACTTGGTAGAGGATCGACTGAGGCTACTGCTTACATTAAGGCTGTAATGTATGAGCGTATGATAAAATCATTCCAGCTCAAATTAGCCTCCTTCCTTGTACGTGAAATATTTAAGCCATTCCTGCAGGGTCATGGTTTTACGCAGGATGATTTCAAAGACCTTAGAGTTGTTTTCAGGAGCGTAACTGACGAAGACGAAGCGATGAAGGCTAAGTGGCTAGGTAATCTGCTGCGTGGTTATAAGAATGAGCCGAAGCCATTCACGATCAATGAGATTAGAGCAATGTTTGGCCTTCCTCCACTCTCCGACGAAGAGATCAAACGAATGAAGGAAGAGTATGGAATGTTGGCGAAATCTGTAGAAGATGATGAAGATGAATAAAAGATTTGTTGACATTCCGTTTAAGTATGAGTCTAAGACCGTTTCCAAGGCAACGAATGCAAAGATTTACAAGGGTGCTATTATTCTGACACCCGGCAGATACGCCGATACCGTCACACAAGACTATGTTTATTATTCGGAAGATGTTCTCCGAAAATATGCAACGAACTGGTCTACTAACTTTTTGAATATTGACCATTCAAGCTCAGTAATTCACAGAATAGGCTATGTTGTAAATCCGAGATATGAAGATGGAGCAGTCAAGGGAGATCTTTACATCTTCCCATATACTTCAGTTGCAAGGGATACTATAGCTCTTATCGATAATGGCCTTGTTAATGCTCTGTCCTGTGAGATCCTCACCACCGATCACTATGACTATTTAAAGAAATGCATAGTTGTAGATGATATCGAATTCTTTGGTTGTGCTGTTGTTACCAACCCAGCTTGTAAGGATGCGAGGATAAAATGAATGATGAAATCATCTGTCCATTCAAAGATATCTGCCTAAATTATGGCAAGAAATGTGATAAGTGCAGATGGAATGCGAGTATTGAGCTTAAGAATTACCTGGTGATTAAGAGTGACAAAGACGGAAAAACAGTCAGATATTTATGATAACATCCTTGTTGACGGCTGCATCTACTGTGATATTATAAGGTCTAAAATAAGTCCAACTAAACTTTATTATCCAGAACCTGATCGAATAGGCGACAGAATGCTTATTATTATTGACTGCCCGATAAGACATCGGCCAGTTGTGGTCGCGTCAGAGCATATCCCTGATGTTGATAAGACCCGATGGGGCTATATGCTCTATCATGCAAGGCGTTTGTTCGGTCAAGGTATTTATCTGAAAATAGATCGCAGAATAGAGCCTGATCATTTCCATGCTTATGTTCAGCACTGGACTCACGATCCTAATAAGCTGCCAGACCTTAGGGTGAGAAAAAGATGAAAATAATCTCCCTTGGCAGCTGGGCCTCTTACGGCCTAAAAGGCAAAAAGCATTTCTCTCTTATCCTTGAACATAGAGGCAAGAAGGTATGGATTGACCCAGCTGTTAAGTACACTGAACCAGTTGACTTTATCCTGCTATCATCTCCTGATAATGATCACTGGAAATATCTTCCGAACTATCTGGAGAAATTTCCCGATACTCCTATTTATTCAACGAGAGCAGTTATTAGTCATATGCGTCTTCTGCTTCCAAAGGCTAATTGGAAAAAGACAGAAAGACCTCTTAAATTAGGTGGAAAGAGCATTAAACTAATTGCAATACCAGAAATGGTTGGTAAGCCTGCAGTTGCGTTCAAGGTTGGAACCGGTAAAGATGCGGTTGTCATTGTTCCTGAATTCATTAGACTCGGTAAGCGTGAAAAGGAATTAATGAAGGGAACAACGTGGATAATAGGTGTTGGTGAGTATGATAAGCCAAAATCTAATGATCATAAAGCAACTTTCAAAGATCTAGTCGAATTAGCCAAAGAGCTCAACCCAAAGAAAATTTATATCACGAATTATAGGACTTCACTTTTAAAGCATAAAGAAAAAATTCTTGAAGAGCTCAAGCCCTGGAATGGTGAATTCCTTAGTGATGGTGATGAGCTTGAAATTAAGGTTAAGATGATTGAAAAGATGGATGGCCTCTATTTGGTCAAACCTCATGCCAAATTAATCTATGATGGCCTTAAGTCAATGATTGTCAAGTCTCGTAAGTTCAAAATCGCAAACAAACCTTATATTATTTGTGACGCTGACTATGCATATGGTGAAGTCCTCCTTGAGGAACCAATTGAGATAAAAACTAAGAAGGAATTTCTCTTGTTATGTCGTGAACATCTCATTACGCCTGATGAGTTTAAGTCATGGAATTGGAGTTTTCCTCTCTATGGCTATAGGATAAAGGAATTCAAAGCCGTCGAAAAACCTCGCAAAGTTAATCTTCCACAAGGTATTCAGACGTTTGTTAAGGATATAGAGCAATACTACGTCACCGAGAAACTCCATCTTGATCAGTTTAGATCCGAAGGTGTTGATTATGATCTTAAGCATCCTCGTGAGCGATGGAGGGAACTTATAGCGGATTTACGATATCTCGGTAATTCGGCTTATCCGCGATTAAAGTCCGGGAAGAAATGGGGAGACTGGACTCTGAAGGATGTGCTTCAATATTTTGCCAGGATAGTTGATACCCTTCGCTCTATTTATTTTCCGATAATACCTCCAACTAATGAAAAACTCTACAAGGAATATTATGGCAAAGATCCTAAGAAGGCGAAAAAGTCATCCTACTGGAAATGCTACGAGGAAGCTAAGAAATATATGAAATCCAAACCGCCAAAAGACATTAATGAGGCAAAGGAATGGGATAAGAAACGATCTGGATTGATAAAGAAGGCGACGATCAAGCCAGGTTATTATTCAAAAGCCAAGCCGTATTATCGAGGTTATTTCCAAGAGCTAGAAGATGAGCTCAAATCTATAAAATGGACAGAGCAGAAACTTCTGATTGACACTAAATGGGATGGTCTTAGAATGACAGTGGGGAAGGCAAATGGCAAGGGCTTTGCATTTGTTGATCCTGAAGGGCTCAAGAAAAAGAGTCCTAATATCACAAAGAGAATTCCTGGGATAATTGAAGAGATTGAAAAGAATTTACCAGATAACACAGTTCTGGATTGTGAATTCCTTGCTATGCATCCGAAGAAACATGAGATGCTACATAGGACAGTGGCAAACGCTATTCTCAATTCTAAGATGTCTGGAAAAGAACTTGAGGACTATGCAGTTATCTTCGCCTTCGACATTCTTTTCTATGAAGGACAAGATCTGCGAGATATGCCACTGCATGAGCGACTCGAATATCTTAGCAGAATAAAATCAACAGATCATATTTGGGTTGAGGATGTATCGAAGAAATTCCCTGATAAGGCTGATGCCTTCATAATCAATGGCTCTGATATCGACAAGATTAAGAAAATCGCAGATTTTATACGCGATGCAAAGAATGGAAGACCTAAGTATTGTGCTGAAGGCATAATGATTAAACGTCTCGATTGGCCATATGAATATCCTCAGAATCATGGATGGATGAAAGTCAAATTCTATCATGAACTCGATTTGAGAGTTATTTCTAAGAAGCTTGTGAAGGGTACAAAAGATGTCTATAACTACATTCTCGGTTATGATACTCCGAAAAGCTATGCTGAGGCTTATTTGAATGTCGGAACCAAGGATTGGTATGGCAAAGTCTTCGTCTATAAGAATGGCAAAATAGTAGCAGAAGGCAAAGACGCCAAGGATTATCTCAATGACAAGGATGCTATCTTCATTACAAAGATGGGTAAGTCTGATAACGCTAAAGAGCTAAGCCCAGTTAAGGTTGGTGATATTCTACGTATCGCTGCTGAGGAAGTATTGAAATTCGATAATCCCAAATTCCCTGAATATCCCAGATATTCGTTCTACATTGGCAGAGTTCTTGAGCCAATTCCCGAGAAGAATGTGACTGATTCCTTAGAAACAATCGATAAACTTTCACAACTTGAGCCAGAACGAATTCCGATAGATGAATTGCGACATATAAGGGAAGTGCCGGAGACCTCTAAGGCAAAGAAAATCACCAAGGATCAGGTATGTGAATGGGTGGAGGAAAAGCGAATACCAGAGGAAATCTATAAAGAAATCCGAGAGGAATTAAAGCCACTTCCAAAGATCCTGTATGTCGATTACGATGAAGGAATTGCATGGGCACAGATGCATATTCGTGGACTGGATCCAGATGATACGAAGAAATATCTTGACGGCAAACTCTCCTTCGCTAAATTGATCGAAGGCCATTCCATTCATGTTGATCTTAGAATGAAATTCAAGAATGCATTCGTTCAGTGGGTCATCACGCAAGATGCTATTCCAGATTATTTTGACACTATCATAGGCAGGAGAGATCCCAAGACGGGCAATGCATCAAAGGGCCTAGCGATAGTTAAGCCCTCCGCAGAGGAACCATCTGAGGAAGTCAAAGCAAAGGACAAAGAGCTCATAATAGGCCCAGAAGATGCAAAACTCATCGAGAAATACGTCCTCTTCGACAAATCATACATAATAGAAGCTGGTGATGTGGGTGCTACTCCCTACAAAGACGCTTACATGTGTGCAATATGGATTGGAAAGGTAAAGGCGGGTGTACAGCGGGAAGACCTCCATGAATACTTCTTGTATCCATCTGATGATATGCCGGAGAGAAACAAGGAGCTGTTCAATGGGCGATTTATTATTCGATGCTTTAAAGCTGGCAATGCAAAACGATGGTGGGTTTGGAAGGCATACGATGATCCCTACCCAATGGATCCTATTCTTCATGCTGATACCGGTCATTATTGGCCAATCAAAGCAGAAAAATTGGAAAAGTTCGGACGAGAAGCCTACAGAGAAGAGTCGATGAAGAAATACAAGAAAAAGCTTGGATGTTGAATGTTTGGTTTGATGATGCTGGTGGAACTATGAATGGAGTCGAAAAGCGTATCGAGGAGCTTAGGCTTCTCGTTAAAGAAATCTTTAAGAAATAAGTGGATAGTTGATGAGTATAGATGAGGAAAAATTCGGAGAGTTTTGTGGTAAGGTAATTGCTACTCTTGAGCAGCTCGCTAAATCTGATGATGAACTCTCGGATCGAATAGAGAAGATAAATAAGGCAAGAAAGGGAGACGAAGATAAATTGAGCGATCGTGTTCGGAAAATTGAAGATCGAGTCATAGAGCTGGAGACGAAATTCAAGCTTTATTGGTGGGTTACCTCGAGCATGCTCCTCTCCATCATGTTGGGTGTTTTCTCATTACTTGTAAAGGTATGGATCTTTCACTAGAGTTTATAAAGAATGAGACTCGTAAAGGGGAATTAGAATATGCCCCTATCCCACCCTCAGGTCGTGGAGATAAGTCTAAAAAGATTAAGCTCTCTGACATACTTCCAAAACTAAAACCATTCAGTGTTAGGAAGCCTGTTGCTTTTATAGTTGGTTCTCTTGCCGTTCATGGTGAATCAGATAATGATATAGATATAGTAGTCAGAGGAGAAGATTGGAGTCCTGAGCAGCGTATGGCCTTTGACTTCCGAATTTATCGAATGTTTGCTGATATCCTCAACGTTCCATATGATGAGGTTGGAAATTATGTTCATATTCACTACACAAATGCTGGGCCATTTACACCGTATGTTCCAATATACGAGGACACTATGATGCCAATTCAGAATCCCGAGATCGTTCAGATGGGTGAAGTCGAGCCAATGCATCTATTCGGCTCATTCAAAATCCTTGAAAAGGCTAGTAAGCGAATTATTGCCGGATATGCATCTATAGCCGAAATAGATAAATCCGGTGATATCATTCCAGTCTCCGTGCTTAAAGAGGGCATCAAGACACTATTATCTGATCCTGCCTATGCTAATATTATGCTGACTCACAATAACATTCAGATCGGTAAGATCATTCCAGAATATAATGGCATTAAGACTCATGTTGACGATAGGGGTCTATTCATAGTTGCAGAGATAAGAGATGATCTTGAAATTGCTAATAAAGTTTGGGAAAAGATATTAGCTGGCGAGTATAATGGCTTTTCTATTGCAGGTGAGATAATTAAGTCACATCAGGAATGCGATGAGAAGCAATGCTGGAATGTAATTGATAAAATCAACATCTTCGAAGTTTCTGTGTGTAGAAACCCAGTCAATGAGAAATCAGGCTTCATAATTTTATCGAAATGTGATGATATGTCCTCAAATGAGGTGGAGAATATGGGAGACGATGAGAACTGCATCTGCGAGGAGCCAGTAGAGACAGAAGCCAAGACAGAGGAAAATGACGTTGATATGAAGCTTGAGGCATTAGAAAGGAGGCTAGAGGCTCTTGAGAAGGTCATAAGTGAATTAGCAAATAAAGACGAGGAAGAGGGAGAAGTAGAAGAAGAGAAGTGTGAAGAGCCAGAAGACGAAGATGAAGATGAGGAAGAGAAAGAGGCTGCAGAGGAAGAGGAAGAGCCGTCTGAAGAGACTGAGAAGGCTGGCGGGCTTGTCGGTGCTATAATAGATGCCCTCAACAAACTCATAGAAGAAGAGAAGGATGATGACGAAAAGGCGAAATTACAAGTTATTCTGGACATGGTCAAGAACTTGAGAGGAGGATATCCTTATCCATACCCAATGCCGACAAACTATCCTTATCCCTCGAGATATCCATACCCAACGAAATATCCCTATCCAGCAAAGGCTGAATGGCATGAGGTCGTTGTAAACGCAATAGACTCGATTTATGAGGAGCTTCAGGAAATAAAGAAAGCGAAAGAGGAACTCGAGCTTGCAGCGAAAGCTAAGGATGATGCTATAAAGGCTCTTGAGGAGAAAATCAAAATGACACAAAAGGCCGAGGAAGAAGAGAAGGAATCGGAAGAGCCTAAGCCTCCTGAGACTGTTATCGCAAATGAATCAGAAGATGAAGAGGCTCCTGATGAAGGTGTGATAATAAAAGGAGATGAAATCACGCTAAATGTCGAGTAGATGTCTTTCTCGTATAATTATGTCTGTTCCATATTTCGCTAAATACGACTAAAGGGATATGGCGTTTACGAGTCCAACCCAACCGATTGAAATAGTGCCTGAAGGCTCCATGCTGCCTTTTACAGCTAGCGGCACAATAAAAGCCGGACAGGCAGTCGTACCTACTGATGATATGAAGGTCTACGTTCCGGCTTCTTCATCTGCAAACGGCATTGGAATAGCAGCCTATGATGCAAGCGATGGCGAAAAGGTGATGGTCTGGGGTCCTGGCAACATCGTGAAAGCTAGAATATCCGGATCTGGATCTGATACAGTTGGTGCCTTGCTCAAGTACAACAAGGGATGGCTAGACGTCAATGGTACTGGCAGAGTGATGGCAATATTGCTTGAGGCACCTTCCAGCTTACCAGGAACTGGAAAGGTACTTCTGATCTAGTCCTTCTTCATGTTTCTCTGTTTTAACATGTGTTATGTTGGCTAAATTTGTAGGTTGATATGGCAAGTAGATTTGTTAAACTTCTAGAATACGCATTTGCAGGTAACTCTGAGAGAAAGAGAATGCTGAATTCAGAGGCCTTCAAGAAAACTGTTGGAGAGAAGGCAGTGAAAATGCTCCTGCAAGCAGAGGACATAAGCGAGACAACTCTGCTGCAGGAAGAGGTAATCAAGAAAGTCTATGAGGGTGCTGAGCCTGCCAAGTGTGTAAGGAACGTCTTTCCAGTTCAGAAGACGAAGAGCTACAGTGTAAGATTCGTAGTAGGATCTCCGGGTGCTTATGCTAAGGAAGTCCCAGAGGGTAGTGCAGTGCCAGTAGATCAGGAGGGCTACAGCAAGGTAGACGTAGAGGTTAAGAAATATGCAACCAGACCGTTGATAACAAAAGAGATGATTGATGACTGCCTATTCAATATAATCGAGCATGAGATAAAGAAGGCAGGTCTTAGACTCGAAAACACACTGAACAGAGTAGTCTTGGAGAAGCTCTTGACAGAGATGGATGGCATAACAGCAATCGATCCAGCAGGAACTCACATCGCTGTAACCGATATCGCTGAGGCTATATCCAAGGTCAAAGAAAAGAACTGGATGCCTGATGTACTTATAACCCACCCAGCAGCTGAGGGCTACTTACTCCAGGACAGCAATCTGGCTTACGTAGCATATGCAGGAACTGAAGCACCGCTCAGAGAGGGCACCATTCCGAGACTGCTTGGCTTGAAGCCATACACCCTGAGCGTGACGCCAAGCGATGAGAGCGGAGTATACTGGGATGGAACTGATGCTGACAATCACTACTATGGCTTAGTGCTCGACAGCAACAACACTGCAGTTATAGTGATGAGAGACGACATAACAGTCACGAGATACGAGGATCCAATAAGAGACTTGGAGGGCATAATCGCTAAGATGAGGTTTGGAGTTGGCATACTGCATGACGATGCTGGAGTGAGGATACTCTCGAAGTAATCCTCCTCCAATATCGCCAACTCCTCCTCTATTTATGTTTTCATGTTTCCCTCTCCTCTCCAACTATATTTGAGTTATATGCATACTGGAAACGGGAAAGAATTGTGGATGCGAGAAACATCTGAGGAGCTAAGAAGAGCAGGACTCATGGATAGAAATCTTATTAGCGAGGATCAGAGAGAAGATTTAGAGATCACATTCCCGCTGGGTGGAGGTAAGACAAATCCTTGGACATATACTATTTCGACTGAGCATTATATCACTAATTATGCAGTTAGGAGTCCTAAATATGTTGATCTGCGTGAAGCTAGGCCTGAAATAGGAGATTAGCTATGACTGATTACGAGCCTAAATTAGTTAAAGAGCATGAAGTAAGAAATTTCTTCTCACCACCCCTTTCCTATGATGACATCTCCAAAGCAGAATTACTACTTAAGATAGAAACAATAGAGAGGTTCATAGCCGATGCTTATTTCAATGGAACTATGCCATCTCGGGAGGATGCTAAGATCCCAGCACTCCTGCTAGTTGTATCTCAGATTGTACAAAATCCATCTATCTCAAAGAAATACAATGTCATATTGTCTGAAAAGCTAGGCGATTATTCCTATAGAATATCTGATCGATACGGAAAGGAAGCCTATAACGCTTATGCGATTTATCGTGAAATGGCCTTAGCTATGCTTAGGGCTAAATCAGCGAAGTATTATTTCAGGCTTGATAAATCAAACGCTTGGGATGTTTGATGTGTCATATAGGTAGAAACTAAAAGAATGGTAGCGACTGTAGTAATAAAAGAGGTAACAGGCCCGGAGGCTTCTCCAACGTACACACTCAAAGATGAGAGCAATCCATCTAGATACTACACTGCAGATCTAGCAGATTCTGATAGCACTGCATACCCGATACCAATACCAGACTCTGGCATTAACAGGAGCTTCTGGAAGAGCCATTGCTTAGACATAACTTCTGGACCGGACACCTACATTAAGAACGTCAGATACTACCAGACTTGGACAACCTCACCAAATGCAGATTGGTCATTAGGAACAGGTGGAGATCTCATAGTTGGGGTATCTTCCTCAACTGTTGAAGACTGCAGGACTCTTTCTCAGGGCTGTCCAATATCAAACTATGATCAAGCTACTGGTACGGTTGGTCAGAGTGGTGATCCCATAGAAACAACTCATAGCTATTATTCAACAACTGCAGGTAAAAAGATGAGCATTACAAACTTTGATTCACTTGACAATGCCCTGATGGTACAGTCTGGTCAAGTCGTTGGTGCTGGAGAGACTGGAAAATCCTATTTAGTAGTCACACAAGTATTGGTTGGACCTGGTGCAACTCAGGGCCTGAAGCCCGATAGGACAGCTACCTTCGTATACGACGAGGCGTAATTATGTTCTTATGTTTCTGTAAAATGAAAACCAATGCCCAATACAATGGGTGGTGATATGGCATCCCAGCCTCACCCTATTTGTTATTTTTGGATTGCACACTATAATGATGGTACTTGTCTTCCTCAGTATGATCCTAATGACTATCATGCAAATAAGATAACGGATATTGACCAATCCAAATTAGTAAAAGTTGGATGGTATCCTCTCTCTCCACTAGCTGCAGAAGAACTGAATAAGAGGGGCATACCAGCTGTATCAAATCCATTTCTGCCAAAGGTAGAGGTTGAAATCACGGACAAGAAAAGATTTATCCTGTTCACCAGAAATTTCATTGCAAATGAAGAGTATCGTATCTGTCAATCCTGCGGTAATGAATTTGCAGTAAATCAGGACACAAAAATCTTTGACAACACTAAGTATCCCTCTCCAATTTGTCCCTATTGTGGTGCTCATGACTATTTTGTATGTAAGGATTGTGGAGAAAAATTTGAACGATTCGAAGATACTGAAAATACTCCGCCTGAGAAAGGAGGCCCAGGACACTGTCCTAAGTGTGGAGGACATCTGAAGCGAGTGAGAGTGACAACTGTTCAGTATAGCCGAGAGCGAAGATGGAGGCTCTACGCTGTTGGGTATCAAGAGACGATCAACGATAGAAATTACAAGACAATCTTGTACGTGTCTGAGAATGGGGATGTTACTGTAAAATATGAGTAATTAAATGGCTGTAGGAGACGTAAAGAGTAATATCAGTTCAGTTTCTGCTAACGGGTATTTAACAATCCAACCACCATCCAATGAAGAGTGGGTCATCCACAATATCTATCATGAGTATGATATTGAACTGGTGCTTACTGATGGAACAAATAATCTAGTGTTTGATAGTGATTCTGGAGCTGGCGTGTATGCAAAATATGCCTTCCATGTTACCAATTCAGTTTATCTCAAGGTCCATAACAAAGACACAAGCAATGCAAGACTTATAGGCTATGATGGTATCCAAACGAAATAGTGATGGGAAATGATAGAGATGATTTTTAGCAATGTCTATTATTCGAATGATACAACTCTCGAAAAGATCCATCAGGATGTCTCATCAAAGATCTCTGACAATTTGGGGGTAGGCTATTCATACATTGAAAATAAACTCTCAATACTCCTTCCAGATAGTTACATCGATAAAAAAGATGATGTTCTGCAATCCATAAGAGAGATTCATCGAGATGCTGATCTTGAAGATATATTGGTGGTTGAATGACAGTCATCCCTCCAATAATTAGGAGCCGTAGGGTGTTAGAAATAACCCTTCAAGATCCTTATGAAGAATATAAGGATAAGCCAGAAGCTCTGCCAACTTCAGAGCCTGCAACACCACAAATTAGCTTTACAATATCCTCGTCTGATTTACCAGAATTTAATATTGAACCTGAGAGTGTGCAATATATCGTACTTGTGGTCACAAGTGGAAAGAATAGTTCTGGCTCAAACGGTTATGTTTATCACAAGATGCTAAAAAACGGAAGTGAGCTCTACTCAAGAAACAGATACGTAGCTAATAACTATTATTGGTCATTCGAATGCTGTTATTACGATGTTTCCGCTGGTGATACACTTGCAATTAAAATGTGGGCATCAGTCTCGGGCTTTAACTGGGATTATCAATTACGACAAGTACAACCAACGAGAGTTGGACTATTTGGTAAATACATCTGCTTATGGGAATGCAATGTTATTGAAGTGACGAAAGGACCAACAGCTACTCAAGGCTCCTCACCATATCATTCTGATAATCCCTTTGTTCCCGTTCATAGATGTTCAACTGGTACAGGCAAAGCAGAAGGTTATCTCGATGTTATTGATCTTTCTCCTTGGGCACCATCTCCAACTTATAAATTATATCGTCTTGAGCTTGGAGATGTTACAAATCAGAATAGTATTAGCACTGCTGCATATACGACTCATCATCCTTATGTGAGAAGAAACACAGTGCCTACAAAATGGAAGATAAGACCTCTCGATTTATATGACTGATATAACCGAATACGGCTCAATAATTGCCTTTAATTCCCTACTCTCAGAGTGGGGTAAATTCAAGATAGATGGAATACTAGAAGATGGAACGCGAGTCATCTCTATCGGAGCAATAACCAAGTCATTAGCCTATACTTTTGACACCTTGGTCTCGCTCCTTGGAGAGCGTGAATATCCAGCTGATGTTCTCTTATCCAAAGAAATACCACTTTCCTATAAGCTAGATTCGATCCTGAAGACTGTTGTCTCTTCGAATATTCTCTTCGATGTAATATCTGAAAAAACTAACATTCCCGCATCTCTCCTTGCAGATACTATTCTTCAGACTAGTTCATCTCTCGATTATCCTCTTGATCTACTGCTTGAAAGACTTAATCTTTCGAAAGATATTATACTTGATGTCATTCTCAAAGCACGTAAGGAGCTTGATATAACCGCTGATACTATCCTAGAGAAAATGGGTTTGAAGGATGCAGTTGTCGATATCATCATCTCTAAGACGAATTTAACTAAGCCATTTAATATTGACTTACTCCTGCAGTCAAAGGAATCAAGAGAAATGGTTTTAGACTCCATATTAGAAGCCTTAGGTGAGAGGAAGCTGTCACTTAATACTATCATCTCAGCTACAACTAGATATGATTTTCTGTTCGATTCCATACTCCAAGCAATGAGGACTAATCCGCATCTAATTGATGCTTTACTTTCAAAGGTCAATAAGGTCGATATACTAGCTGATGCAATACTAAAAGCATCTAATAAACGACAAGTCGATGTAGATGCAATCCTCAAAGCACTGAATGAAATCGAAAGCTATAAATTTGATGTGAGTTTACAACTTCAGAAGGCTAAGTCTTATATGCTTGACCTAATCGCGAAGAAGACAGAGCTTGCAGATGCATTGATAGATGTCATCCTCGAGAAAACGTTTGGAAAGGATTTTGATTCAGATACGATCCTGAAAAAGATAGTCTCTAAATCGCATATAGCTGATGTAATAGCAGAGCGTTTGGGAATAGAAAGGCAATATCTCGTAGATGTCATAACAGAAGGTCAATATTCTCTCGGCTACGTCCTAAATTCTATTTCTGAACGGAGGAATATTCCTATAAGCCAAGTATTAGACACCACGCTTCAGATTACAACCGAACAATCTCTAGGATTCGATGCTATTCTTAGATCCTATCTTTCAAAATCCCATGATCTAGACGTGATTATGACCGCTCTCAAAATTGCATCTGATTATAAGCTTAATACAGTCCTTGCTGGCACTGGTCTTAAAGATTACATCCTGACCACTCTGCTGTCAAAGCCATTTATTGCTTCGATGCTAATAGACTCAATACTCGAAGCTTCTCCAGCTAGATCACATGAGTATGATGCATTAATTTCTGCTATGCTATCCAAGTCGACATATCTTGATGCTATCGCAACTAAGCTTAATATTTCGAAGGATGTGCTTGCTGATATTATTCTGCAGAAATCTCCTACCATATCTCAGTTCATTGACATTCTCATTAAGAGGTTTAATATTGATCGAGAACATGCTATAGATGCTGTCATCTCCTCATTAGTGCAGGCTGATGTTCCGATAAATGCGGTATTCGCCTCTTCAGAAGAGCTTAAACACCTTCTTGATGCTATAGTTGAGAAGTATAACCTTGAGCGTAGTCATGTTTATGATAGCTTACTCAAGGCATTACTTGAGACTGACTTCACTATAAATATGCTTGCTTCCAAGGCAAATGTTCCACGAGAATTGGTGTTTGACGCAGCTCTTCGGTATAAGGCAGGGAAGGCATATTCTTTCAATGCAATTGCAGAGAAATTTAATATCTCAATTGATGCTCTCTTCGATGCTATCCTTGAGACAACCATCGCCAGCAATATGAGTCTAAATACTTTATTACTCAGCACTTTCTTGACTAAGGAGGTGTTCGATACTATCATAAAGAAGGAGGACATAGAAGCGGATATGTTATTCGATACGATATGCAGAGCGATAGCAGAGAGGGATATTCAATTCGATACTCTACTAAGAGAGAAATATGCTGAGATCAAAGCGAAGTTTGATTCTGTACTTAGAGGAACATCCTCTGTGTTCATGGCTATTGATACACTTCTTACAGTGCCAACTGTCGGTAAGAAACTTGTCTTTGATATTATCTTACGACTATCGAATAATCTACGAACCTTTACATATGATGTACTCCTGACTAAAACTAGAATGAAGGCCATGAGCATAGATGCCATTTGCCTTAAATCAAATAGCTTGGATTCTATTATCGATACTCTTCTACATGCCAGCAATGTTGAGTTACCCTTCCTCTTCGACACTCTCCTGAGAATTAGCAAGAAAATAGATGTTAATCTGGATGCTCTCCTAGAGAAGGAAGAAACTAGAAAGTTGCTTATTTCGCTTCTGATAAAGGCTGCTGAAGAAAGGAACCTTCCATTCGATATATTCATATCAGCTCCGTATATCCATGTTGATTACGTCTTCGATCTCATCGCAAGAAAAGCGAATATTCCAAAGAGCTATCTTCTAGACCTAATAGCACAAAAGCAGAAAGAAACCACTCATCCTATTGATGCAGTACTTACTACTTTGCATATCCCCAAATCAATAGCCTTTGATGCACTCTTATCCGGATACACAAAGGCTAATATTCCAATAGAGACTGTCCTTCAAAAGTTTGGCCTTAAGAGACTCATTAGCCTTTCTATCATCTTATCATGTCTCAATCTACAAGAAAAGTTAGTATTCGATGCCATATGCCTAGGAACTACAGAAACTCTCTTTAAGTTTAACACTAGACTCTATAGGCTTCCTACAGTTTCCTATCTCTTTGACTCTCTCCTTAAAATGGTATTGCAGAAGAGCTATCCGATCTCTGTTGTCCTTGGTGAAGTTCCTGGAGCCAAATTGCTCT